>CAUHLX010000145.1 GCA_959606705.1 uncultured Bacillota bacterium
CAAAGCTCGATGCATTCGTCACAAATATATACATTTGGCCCCGCGACCAGACGCCGGACCTGATCCTGCGGTTTGCCGCAGAACGAGCATTTCAATTGTTTGGTTTCGTCAAATTTAGTCAACCCTTAACACCCCATTTCTATTTATTTCACCGGGGCGATCACCTTGTCGATGATCCCGTAATTCACCGCCTCGTCCGCGCTCATGAAATTGTCGCGATCCGTGTCCTTCTCGATCTGAGAAAGCGGCTGTCCGGTGTTGTCCGCTAAAATGCGATTCAGCTTTTCCCGCGTTTTTAAGATCCATTCCGCATGAATCTTCATGTCCTCGGCCTGCCCCTGATATCCGCCGGAGGGCTGATGGATCATAATTTCCGCGTTGGGAAGGGCGAATCGTTTGCCCTTGGCGCCCGAGGAAAGCAGAAACGCTCCCATGCTGGCCGCCATGCCGATGCAGATGGTGGAGACATCACACTTGATGTAATTCATCGTGTCATAAATCGCCATCCCCGCCGTCACGGACCCTCCCGGGCTGTTGATATAAAAACTGATATCCTTTTCCGGATCCTCCGACTCGAGGAACAGAAGCTGAGCCACCACCAGGCTGGCGGTGTTTTCGTCCACTTCCTCTCCCAGGAATATGATCCGATCCTTTAACAGACGCGAATAGATGTCATAGGATCTCTCACCTCTGCTGGTCTGTTCGATTACCATAGGGATCAATGCCATTTTTTCGTACCCCTTTCAATTTCTAATTACCACAGAAGCACCGGCCGGGGATCAGGCTGTTTTCCTGTAACTGTCCCGGGGCTGGTGCTTGCTGTCGTTTTACGCTTATCGTACTTATTCTGTCCTATTATTTATTACGCAATTACCGCATTTTCAAACATGAAATCGATGGCTTTTCTCATTTTGATGTCCTGCTTCAGAAATTCCAGGTTTTCTCCCTGCATGATCTGCTTCACCTGATCGACTTCCATTTTATACTGATCGGCCATGGCCTGCATTTCTTTTTCGATCTCTTCTTCGGAGGGAACCATCTTCTCCGCATCGGCCACCGCCTCCACTACCAGACGAGTTTTGACCTTCTTCTCCGCGTCGGCCCGGAACTCCTCGCGGATTTCCTTGATTTCCTTCTGCAGATACTGGCAGTAGGTGTTGAGATCCAAACCGGAGTATCTCAGCTGCTGCTCGAATTCCTGCATCATCTGATCGATCTGATCCTCGATCATCGCCTGGGGAATCTCTACCTCGTTGGCGTCGAATACCTTTTCCAGCACCTTGTTTTTGGTCTCGAACTCCACGCGGTCCACCGCGGCCTTCTCCAGCTTTTCTCTGGTATCCTTTTTCAATTCGTCCAGCGTGTCGAACTCGGACACGTCCTTGGCAAAATCGTCGTTCAGCTCAGGCAGCTCTTCTTCCTTGATTTCGTGAACCTTTACCTTGAATACCGCATCCTTCCCGGCCAGCTCTTCCGAGTGATACTCTTCGGGGAAGGTCACCTTGACTTCCTTCTCCTCACCGGCGGAAACGCCTACCAGCTGTTCTTCAAAGCCCGGAATGAAGGAGTTGGAGCCCAGCTTCAACGGCTGACGCTCGGCGGTGCCGCCTTCAAACTGCTCGTCGCCCGTAAAGCCGGCGTAATCGATGAGAACCGTGTCGCCGTCCTGAGCCGCTCTTTCCACCAGAACCATGCGGGCGTTGCGCTTTTGCAGCGCGCCGATCTCGCTGTCCACATCCTCCTCGGTAACCGGATGCTCCACCTTCTCCACCTTTACTCCTTTATAATCCTTTACCTCAAACTCCGGCTTGACGGTAACGGTCACTTCCACGTGGAAGCCCTGACCCTTTTCCAGCTTTTCATCGGCGAATTCCACATCGGGGCGGTCCACCGGCTTGAGCTCCAGCTCATCCACCGCCGACGGATAACCGGCGGAAAACATCTGATTGATGGCATCCTCGAAGAACACGTCCTCGCCGAAGTGACGCTCGATCAGCCCGCGGGGAGCTTTGCCCTTGCGGAAACCGTCGACCACATACTTATGACGGGTCGCCAGATAAGCGTCGTTCAGCGCCTTGTCAAAATCCTCAGCGGTAAACTCGATGGTGAACTTGACATCATTTTTTTCTTTGTTTTTAAACGTAGCTTTCATTGAATATATCCTCCTAATTCATTTCCTTCGGTTGCTGTGGTCCGTTCTTCTGCGCTTTCAGTCCCGCCATCAAAACCTCAAGACCTCTGGCATACTTGCTTTTGTTCTCCACGTTCAGGCCATACGTATCCGCGCACACCTTCCCGATCTGCATTACGTCTTCCTGCTCCCCGGAAAACAGCTCGATTTCCAGCTCGCAGATGGGACGGTCGCCGAAATCCGTCACGATCTCTCCTGTGTCGATGGCCACCTCGCAGATGCTCCTGCCCGTGTCCACCTTCATTTTTCTCCTTAGGAACCGGGTCTCCAGCAGACTGTGCAGCTCTTTGCCTTCAATCAGCTCCATCAGTGCCTTCCCCTGCTCGCTCTCTTTGAATATATCGGCCGAGGGCCGGATGAAACAGGCTTCGTCGCCTACCGGCACGTTGATTTCCTCCCGGGTATGCAAACCGTCCGCGATATTCCCATTCCATTTTAGGGAGGCCACGATCCGATTTCCTTCCATACGAATCCGGAAGGCAACGTCATGCTTCATGAGCGTGTAATCCTCCGTGTCGAAATATGCCGCCTTCATGTAGACCGTTTCTCTCGAATCCATATCTCCGATTCCCAGAAGATATTCGTCCTCCCAAATACGTTCGGCATCTTTTTTATCGGCAATGCCATATTTCATTTCAATTTCCATGTCTTCTTTCCTTTTCCTTTCGCACGCGCTCCGCCGCAAAGGCCCCGTGAAACACACCTTCGCCGGCCTCCGAAACAGCGGCCAACTTCGCGCATGCGGAAATAGCAGTACCGACAGGTACATCGACTATACTATATTACCATTATTTTTTTTACATTACAACCGCAAAAAAACCGGGGTAATTCCAAGTTTCTCTTAACCATGAATGAAGCGGACCCTAATTGGCAATACTGGCAGTGACAAGTAAATTCTGTGAATCAAACGGAGGGAAACCATGGACTACAATCAGTTAAAAGGAACGAAAACCGACGCGAACCTGCGGGACGCTTTCTCCGGGGAATCGGAGGCCCGCAACAAGTACACCTATTATGCGGCGAAAGCGCGCGAGGAAGGGTATGAGCAGATCGCCGCTATCTTCGAGGAGACCGCCGGCAACGAGAAGGAACACGCGGAGCTGTGGTTCAAAGCGCTGAATGGCATTGGGACCACCGAGGAAAACCTGGAGGCCGCGGCCCACGGCGAACACTATGAGTGGAGCGACATGTACGCAGGGTTCGCCAAGGATGCCCGCGACGAAGGCTTTGCCGAGCTGGCCACCCGTTTCGATCTGGTCGCCGCCATCGAAAAGACCCACGAGGAACGCTACCTCAAGCTGCTGGACAACGTGAAAAACAAGAAGGTCTTTGAAAAGGAAGAAAAAGTGGTCTGGATCTGCAGAAACTGCGGGCACATCGTGGAAGGCACTCAGGCTCCCAAGATCTGTCCGGTCTGCCAGCACACTCAATCCTATTTCCAACTGCGCTGCACGAATTACTAAACGGTGCTGGAAAACCAAAATAAAAACAGAGTATACGGTTCTCGTGTACTCTGCTTTTTTATGCGGCAAATACGGAGGTACCGATCCGAAAACGAAAACGAATCCGCACCTTTCTCTCAAATATTACAGATCCAGTTTGTAATCGCCCACTTTGATCTTTCCGGTTTTCTTCATTCCCGCGTCGATGAGCAGGGACAGCACCGCCGGAAGCGCAAAATGTAGCAGAATCACCGCAAACCAAACCGAGGCTCCGCCTCCCATGTCGGTAAAGGTGAAGATCTCGCCCACCAGACCGGAGGTCCCCATACCGGCGCCGGCCGGAAGATTGGTCATGTGAAAGACCATGGTGGAAATCGGTCCCAAAATGGCTGCCGCCAGAGTGGGAGGAACCAGAATCCAGGGATTGTTGACGATGTTGGAAACCTGCAGCATGGAGGTCCCCAGTCCCTGAGCAATCAAGCCGCCCACGCCGTTTTCCCGGAAGCTGATCACCGCGAAGCCGATCATCTGGGCGCAGCAGCCCACCGTGGCCGCCCCGGCCGCGATGCCGGACAGATCCAGCATGATGCACAGCGCCGCGCTGGAAATGGGCGCGGTGAGCACCAGTCCCACCAGCACCGACACGATGATCCCCATAAAAAAGGGCTGCAGCTCCGTGGCGCTCATGATCACCTTGCCCAGACCCGCCATCAAGGCCGCTACCGCGGGGCCGAACAGCTTGGCGGAAAGCATCCCCATGATCAAGGTCACCGCCGGAGTCACGATGATGTCCACCTTGGTTTCCTTGGAAACCGCCTTCCCGAATTCCGCTCCGATCACCGCCGCGATAAACGCCCCCGCCGGCCCGCCAAAGGTGGCGCCGATGGTTCCGGTGACAATGCTGGAGAAGATCACCAGCGGCGGCGCTTTCAGCCCGAAGGCTACGGCGGCGCCGATGGCCGCTCCCATCAGGCCCATCGCCGCGGCGCCCAGCTCCACCAGCAGGGCCGAGACCGGATTGTCTCCCAAAAAGATTGCCGTCTGCTCTCCCAGAGTTTTGATGATCAAGCCGATGATCAACGACGAAAACAGCCCCGTCGCCATAGCGGACAGCGCGTCATTGAAGTAACGCTTCACCGAAAACTCGATGTCCTTCCGTTTTAGAAATGCTTTAAACTTGTCCAATGGTTCTTCCTCCATTACCGTAAAAAACCCGCGCCGCCGCCAGCGGCCCGTACCGGAAGTGAAAATTACACAAATTGGATTTATTATAACATAGTGAAATATCAAATGCCAATGTGATCTGGTAAATTTCAAGAGATATGATACAATACCCGTATGGAAGCGGCAGCGGCGTTTTGCGTAAACTCACCCACGGATGTTCCGCGAGTGATTTTTCCAAAACAGGAGCTTGCGAGTCGCAGCCCCGGAATCTGATTCAGTCTCATGCAAGGCCTGCGCCTTGCCGCGGAAATGCAAGCCTCACTGTGCATCGATCTACATTTCATGTAGCGCCGCACAGCTGCGTTTGATTTCCGCAAGGAGGATTGGTGCCGCTTCCCATATTTGAAAGAGAAAGTTTATTTGATCTCGCACTCTCGGCCAACCGGCGGAAAGGCAGGAACTCCATGCTTCATTCTTTGGAAGAATTCAGCGATTCCATATACGAAAGCCGTGAATCGGAACAGCAAAGGAGAAACTTCCGTCAGCTGGAACGTTTGGCTTCCGATCCCTCGTTTCGAGACAAACAGTATACCCGCCACAGCATTTCCAAAGGGAACGGCGAAGAGCGCGTGCTGCGTTCACCGTCCCGGCCGTTAAAATACGTTCAGCGTCGTATCCTCTCGCTGCTTTCGGACGCGGTGGCCGCAAGCCAGCTTGACGAAACCGGTGAAACCGGCGAAACCGGCGAAACTTGCGGAGCTGACGGAAGTCTCGAAGCGGCTCGTGTCCCGCTCCTGGCACCCTGTGCCATGGCTTATCGTCCGGGCCGCGGCGTTCTGGACTGTGCTCTTCCGCATACCGGTGCTCGGGTCCTGCTCCACCTGGACCTGAAAGATTTCTTCGGCCACCTGCGGCTTCCCGCGGTGTTTTCCGCGATCGACCGCGCCCTTCGCGTCTCCTCCGCCGTGGGCCGCCATTATCTCAACGCATATGACCGTACCTCGTACGAGGCTTCGGACTGTTATAATTCGGTTTTGAGTTTTTATTTTGCACAGCTCTGTACTCTAAATGGTTCCCTCCCCCAAGGAGCTCCTACCAGTCCCCTGCTGTCCAATCTGGTCTTCGCGCCCTCGGACTGGGAGATCATGGCGCTATGCCGGGATCGAGAGCTGGCATATACCCGCTACAGCGACGATTTGTTTTTCTCCGGCGCCGAAATCGATGCCCGGTCCTTAATCAAAAGCGTGGGGGATTTATTGGGGGAAAAGGGCTTTGTCCTGAATCGTGAAAAAACAGCGGTATCCGGTCCCGGCTTCCGTCATCGGGTCACCGGTGTGGTGGTAAACGAAAAACCGCAAGCTTCCCGGGAATATCGGAGAAAAATCCGCCAGGAAATTTACTGTATCAGCAAGTTCGGGCTGGAGGAACACCTGAGTCGGCTGAAATCGACGCCGCCCGTCTCCTCCTCCGCACAAATAGCCCGGCCGGACCCGGCTTCCTATCGAAACCAGCTGTCCGGCCGCGTGGCCTTCGTTCTGCAAATCAATCCTCAGGACCGGGAATTTCGGGAATACGCCGACTTTCTCCGTCAGCTTTGACTCGCGCAGCTTTTCTTGTCCCGCAAGCGTCAAATCATCGGGACCTCCTTGGATCGTCGAGCAGCGAGCTTGTTCGACCGTTAGACAGTTGAGGCTTCGAGGACTTTAGGGGCTTTAGGGGCTTTGGGAGCTTTGGGAGCTTTGGGAGCTTTGGGAGCTTCGAGGATTTCGGGGACTTCGGGAGCTTCGGTGCTTCGAGGACTTCGACAGCTCCGAGAGGCTCCGGACCCTGGGCGTCCTCTGCGGATACCGGATTCTTATCTTTAATCTAGTCTTTTTCTCCAAATAGGTTAAATCTAGCGGTCAAATCGGTCTATTCCATCGATTTCTAGAGCGATATTATCTTATTTTGCATAAAAATAGCGAATAAGGTTAGAAAAACGCTTAATTTCTAACCTTTTCGCACAAAATCGATAAAATAGGATAAGACTAGCTTAAATTAGGAAATCATTTCCCTATTAAATGGTAGATTCCTAACCTTTCCATAAAAATACTTCGAAATAAGATAAGATCGGCAGATTTTCGGCGCTTGGGTGCTTGGGCGCTTAGGACCTTAGGCGCTTAGGAGCTTAGGAGCTTCGGTGCTTCGAGGACTTCGGGAGCTTCGGTGCTTCGAGGACTTCGACAGCTCCGAGAGGCTCCGGA
>CAUHLX010000146.1 GCA_959606705.1 uncultured Bacillota bacterium
TGATGACCCCCTATATTCGAGCGAGCGTATTGGTTCTGGTGGTATTCGCACTGGGACTTCTTTACTTTAATCTATACGTGGGGCTGGGAGCCGTGGTGGTGATCGCCTTGCTTTTTCTATATTTCAAAAAGCTTTCGGTAACCAAGGTGGAGCTTCTTGGGGATTACGCCAAGACCATAACCGAAAGCATGGAGGATACGACACGTCTGTTTATCTCCAACAATCCGCTGCCGCTGTGCCTCATAAACAAGGACGGGGATATCCTGTGGTTCAACAAGCGGTTCGGAGAGATTTACGAGGACGCGGAGATGTTCACCAGCGCGATCGAGGATCTCACGGGGATTCAGCACACCCAGTTTATGAACCGGGCCGAGGATGAACCGGAGAAACACGTGCTGATCACCCACAACGCCAAAACTTACCGGGTGATGTCCTCTTCGATGAACGACAAGGATCACGGCAGCGCCATGCTTTACTGGATGGACGTGACCAATCTGGAGACGCTGAAAAATCTATATAAGGATGAAAAAAACTGCTTTGCCTTTGTGATCGTGGACAACTACGATGAGCTGATGGACAGTGCGCCGGAAGAGAAAAAGGGGATTATCGCGGGGCAGATCGAACGGCTTATCCGACAGTGGGCGAAGAATATGAACGGTTCTTCCACCAAGTATCGGAGCGACCGGTATTTCGTGGTGTTTGAGCAGAAGTATTACGAAAAGCTGGAAGCGGAACGATTTTCGATTCTGGATGAAATCCGAGAGGTGGAGACGGAGGCGGATTTCCCGGCGTCCCTATCCATCGGAATCGGCCTGGGCGGGAAGACTCCGGCCCAGCTGGAGGAATACGCCACGGCGGCTCTGGATCTGGCGCTGGGCCGGGGAGGAGACCAGGCGGTGGTCAAACGGGGCAGCCGCATCGAATACTACGGCGGCAAGCTGCAGACGGTGGAAAAGCGCAACAAGGGCAAGTCGCGGATCATGGCGCACGCTCTGCGCCAGCTGATCGATCAGTCCTCACGGGTGATGATCATGGGGCACAAGAGGCCGGATATGGACTGCTTCGGGGCTGGGCTGGGCATCTTCCGCATCGCCAAAAACCGCGGCAAGGAAGCGGCTCTGGTGATCAATGATTTTCATGACTCCATGGCGGAAATCTACGGCAAGGCGGAGGCCACCGGCAATTACAAGTTCATCAGCAGCGAGGCCGCGTTGAACCTGGTGGACAAGGACACGCTGGTGGTGGTGGTGGATACGCACAAGCCCAGCTTGACGGAATGTCCCGAGCTGCTGAAACAGACGGACAAGATCGTGGTGATCGATCATCACCGCAAGGCGGAGGAAAACATCGAAAACGCCACGCTGACCTATATGGAGTCTTATGCCTCATCCACGTCGGAGCTGGTGACGGAGATTTTGCAGTACGTGGGCGACAAGAAGGAAATCTTTAAGCTGGAAGCGGAGGCGCTTTTGGCGGGCATTACGGTGGATACCAAGAATTTCTCCGTCAAGACCGGCGTGCGCACCTTCGAAGCGGCGTCTTGGCTGCGGAGGACGGGTGCGGACACTTCCAGCGTTCGAGAGCTGTTTAAGACTGATCTGGACTTTTTCCAGAAGAAAGCCGCCATCATTTCCAGCGCGGAGGTACTGGAAAACGGAATTGCCCTCGGCAGCTATGACGGGGCGATGCACGATATGCAGATCCTGACCTCCCAAGCCGCGGACGAACTGCTGGATATCAAAGGGATCAAAGCCAGCTTCGTGGCCGGACGCAGCGATTCCGGACAGACCATGATCAGCGGACGTTCCCTGGGGGAGATCAACGTTCAGACGGTTCTGGAAAAATTGGGCGGAGGCGGTCATCTGACCACCGCGGGCGCCCAGGTGAAGGAAAGTCCGGCGGAGGCGATGGAACGTTTAAAAGAAATCATTCAAGAGATGGATATCAAATAAAAAAGAAACGACAATAGTAGATAGGAGGAATTGAGACATGCAGGTTATTTTACTACAAGACGTTAGAGGTGTAGGTAAAGCCGGTGAAGTGGCGAAGGTGAGCGACGGCTACGCCCGCAATATGCTTCTCCCTCGCAAGATGGCCAAGGAAGCCACGCCCGCCACACTGAAGGAGCTGGAGAAAACTCAGGCCAAAAACGAGGCCAAACGCGCCGAGGACCTGGCGGCGGCCAAGGAGTTGGCAAAGAAGCTCCAAGCGCTCAAGGTGGTGGTAAAAACGAAATCCGGGGAAGGCGGCCGGCTGTTCGGCTCCATCACTTCTAAGGATATCGCCGACGCGTTGAAAGAACAGCATGGAGTGGACATCGATAAGAGGAAATTCAACTTGGAGAATCCCATCAAGCAGACCGGTGATTACATGGTGGAGATCAAGCTTTATCCCGAGGTAGTCGCCAAGTGCAGAGTCTTGGTGGAGGTATAGGAGTATCATGAACGAAATGGAACGTATTCCGCCTCATAACGACGAGGCGGAAAAATCTGTTCTGGGTTCGGTTCTGCTGGATAAAGACGCGCTTCTGGATGTGCTGGAGGTCTTGCGGCCGGAGGATTTCTACAGTGAAATGCACAAAGAGATTTACAGCGCGGTTGTAGAAATTTACCGGAGAAACGAGCCGGTGGACACGCTGACGGTGTCCGAGGAATTGAAGCGGCGCAAGACTCTGGAGATGGTGGGGGGCAGAGCCTATATCGCCATGCTTTCCACCGTGGTTCCCTCCACGGCCAATGCCGTGCAGTACGCGAGGATCGTGGGACAAAAAGCGGTGCTTCGCCGGTTGATCGGCTCCTCCTCCGATATCATGGAAAAGAGCTATCAGGAAAAAATAGAGCCGGAGGAAGTGCTGGATTTTGCGGAACGGAGCATCTTTGAGATCGCCCAGTCCCGCCAGAGCAAGGACTTTCAGGCGTTGAAAGACGTTTTGTGGAGCAACATCCAAAAGATCGACGAAATTTCCAAGTTGGAAGGAAATCTCACGGGGTTGACTACGGGGTTCATCGATTTGGATGATCGGACCTCCGGGCTTCAGCGGTCGGATTTGATCATGATCGCGGCCAGACCTGCCATGGGAAAGACGGCCTTTGCTCTGAACATCGCTCAGCAGGCCGCCGTTCGAGCGGGTGCCAAGGTGTTGATTTTCAGTCTGGAAATGTCCAAAGAGCAGTTGGGCCAGCGGCTCCTTTCCATGGAATCCCGGGTGGAGATGCAGAAGCTGAAAACCGGAACGCTGGATCGGACGGATTGGGATCAGATTAACATGGCGCTGGACAAGCTGTCGAAAACGGAGATTTTTATTGACGACACGGCGGGAGTCACCGTGATGGAGATGAAGAACAAATGCCGTCGCCTGAAGGCCGAAAAGGGTTTGGATCTGGTGGTGATCGACTATCTCCAGCTGATGACCTACGAGGGGAAGACCGAAAGCCGCCAGCAGGAAATCTCCTCGATTTCCCGTTTTTTGAAGCTGCTGGCCAGGGAGATGGACTGTCCGGTCATCGTGCTGTCGCAGCTTTCCCGAGCACCGGAGCAGAGGCAGGATCACCGTCCCATTCTTTCGGATCTTCGTGAATCCGGGTCCATCGAACAGGACGCCGATATCGTCATGTTCCTGTACCGGGATGAATATTATAATCCGGAGACCACGGAAAAGCCCAATGTGTGCGAGGTGAATATCGCCAAGCAGAGAAGCGGGCCCACCGGAACGGTGGAGCTGACCTGGCTGGGCAAGTACACCAGGTTTGTGGACAAGAGCCGTATTATGGAAGGCTGACGGCCGCCGCAGAGTACGGCCGATGCTTGCGCCGCGGGGCGGAGAGGAGACGAGATGAACAGAGTGCATCGGGATATGGTGGTAAAAGAGATTCTGGAGCTGGACCCCGGAATCGCCGGAGTCTTTTTAAAAAACGACTTGAACTGTCTGGGCTGCCCGGGCGGGAAAAACGAGACGCTGTGGGAAGCAGCCCAGGGCCACAATGTGGATTTGGAAAGATTGATTGACGATTTGAACCGTTATCTGGAGGCTGCGGATCGTGATCATAAAGAATAAAAGTCAGTAAAAAGGATGTGAGTGTGAAATGTCAGGGTTAGCGATAGTAGGTTCCCAATGGGGGGACGAAGGAAAGGGAAAGATCATCGATTATCTGGCCAGCAGGGCGGATATGGTGGTTCGAGCTCAAGGAGGCAGCAACGCGGGACACACGGTGGTCCTGGGCGATAAAAAATATGCGCTGCATTTGATCCCGTCGGGGGTGCTGAATCCCAAGGCGGTCAATGTGGTGGGAAACGGAGTGGTATTCGATCCGGAAGGATTTTTTGACGAGCTGAAGGGGCTGGAGAAGGACGGCTTGGATCCGCAGGACCGCATCTTCATCAGCGACCGGGCACACATCGTATTTCCGTATCATAAGAGGATGGACGGAATCTACGAAGGACGCCGGGGGGGCAACGACATCGGAACCACCGGAAAGGGAATCGGTCCCTGTTATATGGATAAAATGGAGCGAAGCGGAATCCGCACCTGCGATATGCTGGACGAAACGGTCTTTGTGGAAAAGCTGTCGGCCCAGATCGACCGGAAAAACGAAATGATCGTCAAAGTCTTTGGCGAGGAGCCCATGGAAAAGCAGCCGATGATCGATGAGTATTTGGAATACGCGAAACGGCTCCGGCCCTTTATCAAGGACACCAGCGTAATGGTATTCGAGGCCATGCGGGAGAACAAAAAAGTGCTGTTTGAGGGAGCGCAGGGTTCCCTCCTGGATATCGATCTGGGGACTTATCCGTTCGTTACCAGCTCCCACCCGGTTTCCGGAGGCTTTACCGCCGGGGCGGGCATCGGTGCCGGCGAGATCCGCGAGGTATTGGGAATTGCCAAAGCCTACACCACACGGGTGGGCAAGGGCCCCTTCGTGACGGAAGAAGACAACGCCACCGGGGATCGAATCCGAGAGCTGGGACACGAATTCGGGGTCACCACGGGACGGCCCAGACGCTGCGGCTGGTTCGACGGAGTCGTGGTCCGCTACGCGGCGCGGATCAACGGCATGACCGGTATCGCGCTGATGCTGCTGGACGTTCTGTCGGATTTCGACACGATTAAAATTTGTGACAGCTACGATTACCAGGGAGAGCGGATGGAGCATTTTCCCGCGCGGCTTGAGGTGCTGGATCAGTGCAGGCCGCGGTACCGGGAGGTGCCGGGCTGGAAGTGCGACATCACTAAATGCAGAACGTATGAAGAGCTGCCGGAGGCGGCAAAAGCCTATATTGCGGAAATCGAAACAGTGACCGGAGTGCCGGTGAAGATTATTTCCGTGGGCCCGGATCGGGATCAGACCATCATCCGGGGAGAAGGGATTTTTTGGCTATGAATTTTAAACGGGAAATCATCAAGGATTACTATTTGCACGATACGAATCTGGAAAACGTGTTTATCAACGAGTACATGGCGGATGCTCCGGGAGATTATGTGAAGGTGTATCTGTTCGCATTGATGTACGCGGGTCTTGACGTTCCCATGAAGAATGAAACCATCGCCAAGCAGCTGAGACTGGAAGACGAGGAGGTACTGGCGGCTTGGAGCTACTGGGAGAAGCATGGCGTGGTGAAGAAGCATTATCCCGACTCGAAGGATAAATTTCACTATCAGGTGGAGTTTTTAAACTTGAAAGAAATGCTCTACGGGAAAAAGTCCCGGATGAAAAAAAGGGAGGAGAAGGTCCCTGCCCCGCTGAAGCCTCTCATGGACGACGACGCCACCAGAGAGATGTACGGACGGATCGAACAGATTACCGGCCGGATGTTTGAGGGGCGGGAACCGCAGGAGATTCTGGCCTGGATTCAGGATTTCGGGGCGACGCCGGAGCTGATCGTCCACGCTTACGAATACTGCACCAAACACCGCAAGAGCAACCGGTTCAAATATGTGGGCGAGGTGGTGAAGGATTGGTCCGGCCGAGGCTTTCGGACCAAGGCGGAGGCGGAGGCCTATTTGGCGGAGACGGATAACCGGCACTACCTGTACAAGCGAATTCTCAAGTCGCTGGGCCTTCTGCGCAATCCCACCGAAGAAGAGATGCGGATCATGGACGTGTGGTTCGACGAGATGGGCTTTGAGTTGGAACAAGTGCTGGAAGCCTGCAAGAAGACCAGTGGGATTTCCAATCCCAACATCAACTATATCAACAGCGTGTTGAAAGCGTGGCATAGCGGAGAATCTAAGAATGGTGTTCGTTCCAATGATGCCAGAGCCGCCGCCTCCGATCCTCAAAGCTCCATCAGCCGAGTCCTGCGGTCGTATGAAGAGGATCGTTCCCGCAGTGAAGCAGCGGCGGCGTCCAGACGGGACGAGGTCTACGGGACGGTTCCCCGGATCAGAGAGATCGATCAGGAGGCGCATAAGCTGAGCATGGAGATTTCCCGGGCAATCATGTCCGGAGGCAGTGATTCTAAGGCGAAGGTGCGCAGACTGCAGCAGAGTATCAAGCAATTGAACGAGGAAAAAGCCTTTTTGCTCACCGAAAATAATTTTAAAATTAATTACATGGATATCTTGTATAAGTGTCCCAAATGCAAAGATACGGGCGTACTAGATACGGGAGAGCGGTGTTCTTGTTTTGCGGAGAAGCTAAAAAATTTACAGAATTTGGTTTGAACCCGTCGACACATTATGATATAATAATCCCATCGTTATTTTAATATCAGAACATCAGTTAGCAGTATCATTGGTAACAAGCAGGAGGTGAAGTATGGCGGAGACGCGTCATAATCAGGGGTCCAGCCGATACCAAACATTTAAGGAAGATTTGGAAAAGCTTGAAATAGACGGGGTAGAGATCATTGAGGAAGGAAAAGAGGGGGCCGCGGGCGAAAACTGCGGCTCTTGTTTGCATGAACCGGAAACGGAACCGGTGCAGATTTCCCTGGAAAACTATCGAAGTCATCAAGCGGCTAAGGATCACATTGCCCAGCTGATCGACGAAAAGATTGCCAAGCTGGCGGAAAAGGACTCGATTTTTGAAGCGGAGC
>CAUHLX010000147.1 GCA_959606705.1 uncultured Bacillota bacterium
TTCAAAATTCGACTGGAGCAGTCCGCCCATAAACATGACTAACATGATACTGATTAAAGGTGCTAGACCGGGTAATGTGATACTGCCGATCATCCTGAGCTTCCCGGCACCATCAATGGCGGCGGCCTCATATAATTCCTGATCAATACCGGCAATTGCTGCGATGTATACAATACTTCCCCAGCCTACGTTCTGCCAGATATATGATAGGGTTATGATAGGCCAGTAATAGTTCGGCTCTCCAAAAAACATGATTGGCTCCCCGCCAAAGAACTGAATCAACTGATTGATCAAGCCTCCATCCGATGAAATCAGGGAATTCAGTACTCCGACCACCACGACAGTCGACAGGAAAAACGGCAGATATGAGATGGTTTGCACTGCTTTTTTATAGCGAATAAACCGCACCTCATTTATAGCGATGGCGAGAATAATAGGAAGCGGAAAGTAAAATACCAGCTTCAGCAGACTCATCACCAGGGTATTTCTCAAGGTCGGCCAAAACGAGAGTGATTGAAAATATCGTATAAAATGATCGAAGCCAACCCATTCAGAAGAAAAGATTCCCGGTATGCCGGTAAATGGATAATACTCTTTAAACGCGATAATGATCCCAAACAGCGGGATATAACAGAATATCAAATAGTATAACATTCCCGGCGTCACCATGAGATACACCGGCCAATCGTTTTTCATTTGCCGCAGTCTTGCACTGCTCTTGCGCATTGACAGCCCCTCCTCTACGGCCCTTCATTTACTCCGCTCTGTCATCGTAAACAATGGCTCGTGCCCGATATTCTCCGGGAGTACAGCCCGTTTTTTCTTTAAAAATTCGAATAAAGTAATTTGCATTGGGATATCCTACCTTGGATCCAATGTCCTCCACCTTCATTGAGGTGTGTTTCAGCATCTCCTTCGCGTACTTAATACGCAGCTGCGCTAAATACTGAGAAAATCCACAACCCTTTTCCTGCTTCATCAGGCGGCTTAAATAGGTCGGGCTGAGCTTCACCTGCTCCGCCACCTCTTCCAGAGAGATGCCTCTCTGGTAGTTGCGATTGATATAATCTGTCGCCACCTCCATCAGCAAAGTGTTCTTTCTGTCCTGCTGATATGCAACTTGTTTTTCAATGCGTTCAATTAAGCCGATGAATAAATCGGTAATCTCCTCACGATTTACACTGAATAGAAGCCTGTCGTAGAAGATTCCATCACTTGAGAGGATATCGTTCAAATCTACCCCCATACTTCCCAGCCTTTTTAAAAGGTCTCCAAACAAGATCAGAAGATATTGTCTGATCTGGGTCACCGTCAGCTGATTTTCTTTGGCGGTGATTCTCAGGATAATCCGTTCCATGGTGGCTACTGCACCGGTGATATTTCGCTGCAGAATCTGGTCCAGCAGCTCTGCCTCCATATCATCAGGGTAGTTATACGCAGGTTTCTCTCCCAGCTTGATATCGTCGGCACAGATAACCGATCCCTCTCCCAGTACGATCTGGTATCGCAGCATATCACAGGCCTGCTGATATGCTGTGCTACCATCGCAGATGCTCTCGTATTCCGAACTGGCTGTAATAAAAACAAGATGTTCACCCGCCTGGACAAACAATCCCTCAACCAGTGCAAGCTGCTCCTCCACCTGCTGCATCGCCGCAAGAAAAAGATCATACTCTTTGGCAAAAGGCTGCATTTTCTGCTCCGGCCGTATCTGAAATACTGCGACCTGTACCTTTCCCTGCGGAATATGAATTCCGGCTTCTTCCATGCGCTCCTGTGTCCGGCTGGCCACCATCCGATTCCCAAATAGCACAGACTGTAAAAGCGCCGCCTTGATAATCGGCCGGTTTCGATCCATGCGCTCTTCTATTTCACTATACTGATCCCGGACATGGCTATATGCATTTGAAATACTGTCTACCTCGCTGCTATCCCGCTTTCCATCCGTCAGGCGGTACACCAACCGGCGGATTGGCCGATAGATCATCCAGGTCAAGGCAAAAAAGAGAAGTAACCCAAATAAAATGATTCCCATGATGCCGACAGACATCATGGAGCGATCTGCGCCCTTTTCCTCCATAAAGTAGTCCAAATCGCCGCTCTCTACAAAATAGCCGTTCAAAAGCTGGGAATATGAGTAAAACGTGATTGCTCCTTCCGCTTCAAAATACGCGCTTTCCTCTTCCACAGCCTGTCTGAGCGTCTCTATCGCCGGATAGATCTCCCCCTGCGACTCTCCTAAAAGGATTTTGCCGTCGGCGCTGCAAAAAAAGAGTTTACCATCATAGCCAGAACTGTTTCCCCCTTCGAATAGCTTCTTGTAAAGTAATTCCGCATCTAGATTAACAATGAAGCTATTGCCCCTAGAAAAAGTTTTAAAAGCTATCGTCACAACTTCCTTAGGATAACCAGTGGATTTCTGCGTCAGTTTACGTGCCTCAAAATTCATAGGATATAGCTGATCCTCTTTAGTAAACTTCAGAATTTCTTGATCATAAAATCGATCGAGAGAATATCCCAATCCATCGGCTGTGATCACCTGTTCCAACGCCCTGTCATAAAAATACGCACTATGTATCAGGGGATTGCTCATGCTAAAATTCGCGATTGCCATGGCAAGACGACCCCTGTTGAGAATCTGCCGCTCATCCGGCCGATATTGAGCTTGCGAGAACATATCAGAATAAAAGGACTCCTCATAGTCAGAAACAACGGAACTGAGCAGGAAGCTGACACTATTTGTCTGGATCTGTTGAAACAAAGTTCCGGTAGTATGCTGAAATGCATCAATGCTGTCTCTCTTCCAGCGAATTACCTCCCGTTTCAACGTGTTGCGATAGGATGCGGATGCCAGTATTGCAACCATCAATACCGTAATACCAGTTACTAACGCACCGCTGAACAATATCGAGGTAAACAGTCGATACTTGTTTAACAGGTTTTTCATCTTTTTTACGCCTGTTTCCATTTCATCCACCCCCACCACAAGGGCATTAAAAAGGCGCATATGCGCCTTTTTAATGCCTCCGTTCGCGTTAATTCGCAGCTTGATACTGTGCGGTCTTTTCCTCGATCACCTTGTCATATCCGATATTTAGCATCTGCTCAAGAAATTGATCCCACTGTGAGAGGTTTTCCTGTCCGATGATGAATTTTAAAATCCATTCGTCTCGATACTTTTCCAAGTCACTGTACGCCGGTACTACGCCCTGTATCTTGGCATAGTCATAATTGACGTCCCGATCAAACGCGATCTTCAAGTCCAGAGTGGGATCAAGCGCAAAATCATAGGCTTCAATCCAGGCCTTTGACCAGTTGTCATTTCCCCATGCGGTGAGATGGAAGCCCCCCTGAACATAGTTATATTTACCGGTAACTTTTTGGTCTTCGCTGACTTCCAGCAGTTCATAAATCTGATTTTCCTTATCCACCCAGTTCCAGTGGACACCCTCCAAACCCACAGCTGCGACCATTTTATTATCCACATTTGCATTATACCAATTCGCAAGTTTCATAGCCGCCTCAGGGTTCTGGCTCTTTTTGGGGATCATATAACAGCTACGGTCGGGGTTCTGCGCCGTATAAGCCGTCCCGGCCGGTCCAGTAAATTTCAGCATGTGCTTATATTCAACTTCTATTCCAGAATCCAGCAGCTGTATATAGCCGTTAATGCCAACTGATGACCATGTGGCCATAATTCCCACACGATTCTGGGCCACTACTGCGTCGATATCCGGACGTGGTTGTATAAAGCCATCCTTCCAGAAATACCCCTTACTGTACCACTCAGCCATTTTGGCGATATAGTCTTTATAACCCGAATTGAAGAACGCTGGTTTCACCTTTCCATCGGTATCCAGGAAATCGGCCGTGCCCGAGGGACAATATAGCCCGGCAAAAGCATTGTGTAGAAAATTGCTGATGGTAGTGGATACCATGGGTACACTGTCTTTGCCAAAGAGCTCTTCATTATGAAATGCTTCTAGCACTTCTTCAAACTGTTCTACCGTCTCCGGAAAAGGCAGTCCCACCTTCTCCAGCCAATCGGTTCTGATCCGAACTCCGCTGCTGCTCGGCATAACGGCAATTGGAATGCCCCAAACATTCCCGTCTTTATCCGTTCTTGCCTCCCATTCATTCTCCGCAAAATTGGCCTTCAGCTCCTCACCGTATTCTTCGATAAGGTCGTTGATGGGAATGATTGCGCCGGTTGCCGCCATATCCGTCCAAGTACCGCTGAACATATCCAGCGGTTCATTGGATGCCAAAAGAATACTCAGTTTATCTTCTGCTGAGCCGCCGGCAGGCGTCAGACAAATGGGATCGACATTGATCTCCTCTATAATTTTTTGTCTGATGAGCTCGTCTCCCGGGACTTCCTCCGGGGTCAGCCAGTGCAGATAATAGACCTTGATAGGCTCCTGTGGGGTATCCGGCGTTCCGGATTGCTGTTGTCCCTCATCTGGCTGCTGGACCTCTTGAGTCTGGCCCGTGCAGCCGGAAAACATCGAGGCTGTCAGCGCGATAACCAAAAATAGAACCAATCCCTTCCGCAGCCCCATTCTTTTTCGCTTTTGCACAGTATTCCCTCCATTCATTTGTATCAGAAAACTTACCGTCCCCTGTAACCAAAGCATATCATCTGATTTTAGCAATTTTCAATAGAAGCATTCAGTAATTATCAGTCAATTTCTGTTATAATGCACCAATTCGGACTCCGTTTACTTGTTTGATATAGCTTCCATGATCCAGCTCGAAATAACCGACTACATTATTGACTCCCAGGTCTTCAATCAGAGCGTGATCGGATTCGAAATATCCCATTTCGACCATATTTCCGCGAGAAGCTTCCCCCAGCTGTAGAATATAATCCGCCTGACGCGACTGATCTTCAATATAGCTGTTGTACAGCTGATTGGCGTATCCCTCAATACGATAAAAGTAGCTCTTCATTCTTTCGTCCGCGGGCTTCACAACACATTGTACAATATTGTCACGAAAAACACATCCGGCTGTGTATTTCCCCTCCTGCACAATTCCGCTTTCACAAATCTGAATGTCACATCCCTGTACCACCGTAGCATGAGCTGAGGAAACACCATTTGGTTCGCAAAGCTCCTGCGCATCAAGCACGACCGCTTTTTTTGCTCCCCATACAGTAGATCTGACCAGAGAATTGACTTCTCCGCCACAATAGGAAATAAAGCTGGAGGAGGTATTTCCAAATGCAACACCATATCCGCGGGCCATCCCTCCCATGTCTTCAGGGTGCTTTTTCAGACGACCCCGCCCATAGTTTCCCGCATAGCATTCTTCAATTGTACTGCGCGTGATATGCCGAAAATCGAAGGCGATCTGTTCGTAAGAGCAGCCCTCTGGGTGCTCCATCACCACGCTTAAATGGGATAGATGAATATCGCTGACATACTCGTTTTTCTTTGTACGATCATAGCTGCGCCGGAATACAGAGCCCGCTCTCGGCAAGGCGTGCAGAACTGTAGCGCCGTCGCCGTCCCCCATAATCCTCGTGCCATTCATGAGAATAATACTTCTATCCGGATCAATCAGATACACTCCGGCGGGAATATAGATCGTCCCGCCGCCCATCTCGGCAGACTGGGCAATTGCCTGGTTGATCCTCTCTGTAGAATCCTGCTTCCCGCTGGGATCTGCACCAAATCTGGTCACATTCCATCTGTCAAAATCCATAAAAGCCCTCTCTCTGCATACGGATGAAGAAGCCGCTGAAATCAATACTGCTCAGCGGCTTTCCACACTCCTTTTTATGCGTCTTCGTTTTTACTTAAAAATCGGTTGAAATTGCCCTGTGCGTCAAAAATCTGAACTCTGTCGTTCTTCCAGTCAGCGACGTAAATCATTCCTTTACTGTCTACCACAACACCCGATGGCTCTTGAAATTGACCTTCTCCAGTACCTTGGGTGCCAATGGTGAGAATCCAATTGCCCTGTGAATCCAACTTCTGCACCCGGTTATTATTGCGGTCGCCGACAAAGAGGAACCCCGCGCGGTAGAATAAACCATACGGCGACTGAAACTCGCCATTTCCGCTTCCTTCCCCTCCAAAGGTCGCTACATATTCCCCTTGTGCTGTGAATTTCATCAACTCGCTTTTGCCATAGTTCAGCACATAAATCGAGTCCTGTTCATCCACCGCTATCCCGGTCGGATAGCTGAAGTTGGAATGATTAATCGACTTGATCCACGCGCCATTGCTGTCAAAAATTGAAATTCGATGATTCAAGGTATCTGAGACTAGGACTTCTCCCCGGCTGTTTACTGTTAGAAAGTGGGGCTGATTTAACTGACCGTCTCCTGTGCCTGATTGGCCAAAACTCCTTTGAAATCTTCCGGCGGCGCTGAATTTTTGGATTCTATGATTCATCGTATCAGCGATGAAAATACTGCCGTCCGGAGCGACCGCAGCCCCAAAAGGTGAAGTGAACTGACTGGCCCCGGTCCCTGCCCCGCCTAAACTCTTAGCCGCTCCATCCGCCGCCACCACAGTTACAGTATTTCCCGCAAGCTCGCATACGACGACGGCGTCCTCTTCCGTCACGGCAAGTCCAAAAGGCTTTTCGAAGGAAGTCCCCATCGTCACCGGTGGCATGTCTGCCGGCTTATGTGACACGGTGGTAGCAATGATGTATTCCATGTCCATCTGGGTGGGCTTTCCCGGAGTGGACTTATATGATGATATCCGAAGTTCCTCTCTCTTCTGCTCCTGGAGTACCACGATCCCTGCGCTCCCCTGATGATCTACCTGATAGGCAAAAGAGACAGAATAATCCGCACTGGGAAATTCGTTTTCCCACTGAACCGTATAGTCGCCCGCCCCATTTTTCACGACGCCGCTCACGCCATACCCTTCTAGAATAACACCGGAACGGTCAAATTTTACCCACGGATCCTGAACCTGCCGCTCTGCCGATTCAGACTGACGATTAATCAGTTTTGTATATTCGCCCGTAATATG
>CAUHLX010000148.1 GCA_959606705.1 uncultured Bacillota bacterium
GGAAATTTACGAAGCCAGAGAACTGGGAGACCCGGTGCTGGAGCTGAAGGATTTCAGCGGCAAGGGGTTCCACAATATCAATCTGACCGTGAAGCGGGGAGAAGTCATCGGCTTTACGGGGCTGCAGGGAGCGGGAAGCAGCGATCTGATGCAGTGCATCTTCGGCGTGTTTCCGGCCAGCGGCGGGACGATGAAGCTCTTTGGAGAAGAGCTGCGCGCAGGCAATATTCACCGCATGATGAAGGATAAGGTGGCGATGCTGGCGGCCAATCGAAAAGAAAACTCGGTCATTTCGGATATGACCTTACTGGAAAATACATATATTGCGGAACATACTCTCAGCGGGAAATCTCCGCACATCTTCAAAAAGAAAGAAATCGCCAAGTATGATGCGTTGAAAGAATCGCTCAATATTAAGGCCAACAGCCACAAGGACCTGATCGAAAGCCTCAGCGGCGGCAATCAGCAGAAGGTGATCTTTGCCCGCTGGCTCAACACGGAAGCGGAAATCCTGCTTTTGGATAACCCGACTCAAGGAATCGACGTAGGGGCCAAGGCGGAAATCTATAAGCTGATTCTGGAATTGGCAATGAACGGTAAAACAATTATTGTAAACACATTGGAGATCCCTGAGATTAAAAAGGTGGCGGACCGCTGTGTGGTCTTTTATCACGGCGGGATTCACGCGATTCTCAATCGGGATGAGATCACGGAGGAACGAGTCATGTTGTTTGCAACCAACGCGATCGAGAAAGAGGAAGAGGTGCGGAATGGCTAACAATTCGAAAGGCAAGGCTAAAAATATCCTGAGTGAAATATGGAATCGCTACAACTACGTGCTGATCTTTTTGATCATTTTCATCGTCTTTCTGGTAATCAATGGTTCCGCGACCTCGTGGATTACCATTATGAACATTCCTCGGCACAGCTCGGTGATCGGTATCATTGCGCTGGGCATGGGCTTGATCATTCTCACCGGAGACATCGACCTGTCGGTAGGGTCCCAGCTGGCTTTGATCGGCGGACTTTCCATCATGGCCTTCAACACCACCAACAATATCCTGCTGACTTTGATTTTCGCTTTGGCGGCGGGAGCGGTGCTGGGCTTGTGCAACGGGCTGCTGGTGGGCCTGGTCAAGATGCCGGCGTTTATCGTTACGCTGGCCACCATGCTGATGTTCCGTTCCATCGCCCAGACGGTGATGAACAACAACGGCTGGACGATTTATCAGCTGGATGCGGGACTTTCCAACTGGATGCCGCTGTGGAAGGTGGGCAACGCCTCCGTGGGCGGGGTGAACATCCCCTATATGGTAATCATTCTGTTCCTGGTGGTGGCGCTCATGACCTATGTGACCACCTGCACGAAGTTCGGGAAGAAGGTATACGCCGTGGGCAGCAACGAAAAAGCGGCCCGGCTGGCAGGCATCAATGTGGCGCGGACCAGAATCCTGGTTTACCTGATCGCCGGACTTCTGATCGGCTTTGCCACCTTCCTCTACATTTCCAACGTAGGTTCGGTGGACCCGGCTACCAGCGGCAAGAATTACGAGCTGTATGCCATTGCCGGTGTAGTCATCGGCGGAATCAGTATGCAAGGAGGGAAAGGACGAATTCTGGGAATCGTTTTCGGTTCCATGTCCTTTACCATTATCGATAAGATCATCACAGCGCTGGGCGTCAACCCGCTGATCAACGATACGATTAAAGGTGGGATTCTGCTTCTGGCCATTGCGGTACAGATGCTGCCCGACGCGATGAAGAAGTTAAACCTGGGTTCTAAAGTCAAGGAAGGGTAGAGGAGGATTTGTCAATGAAAAATTATGATGAGGTAAAGAGAGTGGAATTTGCGGGCGCGCAGAGCAAGGAACCGTTCGCGTTTAAATATTACAACCCCGATGAAATCATTCTGGGCAAACCCATGAGAGAACAGCTCAAGTTTGCGCTGAGCTATTGGCACACCATCTGTGCTTCGGGTACGGATATGTTCGGTTCCGACACCATGGACAAATCCTTTGGGAAAGTAAATCCCATGGAAAAGTTTCGGGCGAAAGCGGACTTCGCGTTTGAATTGATGGATAAGCTTCAGATCGATTACTACTGCTTCCATGACGTGGACGTGGCACCGGAAGGCCCCACGGTCAAGGAGAGCTTGGAATATTTCGGCGAGATGGTAGAGTATCTGGAAGAGCTGCAGAAGAAGCACGGGAAAAAGCTGTTGTGGAACACGGCCAACAACTTCGGAGACAAGAAGTTCATGGCGGGAGCGGCCACTTCCTGCAGCGCGGACGTTTACGCGGTCTCCGCGGCCAAGGTGAAAGCGGGGCTGGACGCGGCGGTTCGCCTGGGCGCCACGGGCTACGTGTTCTGGGGCGGCCGGGAAGGCTACGAGACTCTTCTGAATACCAACATGGCACTGGAGCTGGACAATTTGGGCAGATTCCTGACCATGGCCAGGGACTACGGCCGGAAAATCGGATTCAAGGGAGACTTCTACATCGAGCCGAAGCCCAAGGAACCCACCAAGCATCAGTACGATTTCGACGTGGCTACCTGCATGAATTTCCTGAGAAAATACGGTTTGACGGAAGACTTTAAAATGAACATCGAAGCCAATCACGCCACTCTGGCGGGGCATACCTTCCAGCACGAGATCCGCACGGCGACGGTGAACGGAAGCTTCGGCTCCATCGACGCCAATCAGGGCGATCTGTTCCTGGGCTGGGACACGGATCAGTTCCCCACCAACGTGTACGACACCACGCTGGCGATGTATGAAATCATCAAGGCCGGCGGCTTCACCAACGGCGGTCTGAACTTCGACGCCAAGACTCGCCGCATGTCCAATACCTTCGAGGATATCCTGCTGGCTTACGTGGCGGGCATGGACACCTTCGCGCTGGGACTGCGTCTGGCGGTCAAGCTGATCGAGGACGGGCGGATTGACGCGTTTGTGGCGGACCGTTACAGGAGCTATGAATCCGGAATGGGCAAGAAGATCAAAGAAGGGACGGTCACTCTGGAAGAGCTGTATGATTACGCGCTGAAGCTGGAGGAGATCCAAGTGGAAAGCGGCCGTCAGGAATATCTGGAATCCATCGTCAACAACATCATGTTCGGCTAAAGAGGTGCGAGATGTATCTGGGAATCGATGTGGGAACTTCATCCGTCAAAGCGGTTCTGGCGGACGCAAGAGGGATCATTGCGGACAGCGAAAGTGTGGAATATCCGGTTTCCTATCCGCAAGAAGGCTGGTCGGAACAGAACCCGGACGACTGGTATGAGGGAATGGTGAAGATCATTGGAGCAATCGGTTCCCGAAACGATTTGTCCGCGGTGGAAGGGGTCAGCTTTTGCGGTCAGATGCACGGACTGGTTCTGCTGGATGAAGACGACAGGGTCATTCGGCCGGCGCTCCTGTGGAACGACAACCGGACGGTGGAAGAGGTAGAGTGGCTCAACGAAGAGATCGGCAGGGAAAAGCTCATCGAGTGGACGGGAAACATCGCGCTCACCGGCTTTACGGCGCCAAAGGTCTTTTGGATCAAAAAGCACGAACCGGAGAACTTCAAGCGGATTCGCAAAATGATGCTTCCGAAGGATTATCTGGTGTATAAGATGAGCGGAGTCTTTGCTTCCGACGTGTCGGACAATTCGGGAACCCTGTACTTTGATCCGAAACATAAAAAGTGGTCGGAGCCCATGCTGTCTTTGATGGGAATTCAAGAGCGGCAGCTGCCCCGGATCTTTGAATCCTACGAACCGGTCGGCTGTGTCAGCGAGGAATTTGCTCGGCTGACGGGAATGAGCACCGCGACCAAGGTGATTGCCGGCGGCGGCGATCAGGCGGTGGGTGCGGTGGGCACGGGGACCGTGGCAAAAGATCTGGTGAGCATCTCCCTGGGAACCAGCGGAGTGGTGTTTGCCTGCGCCGACACTTTCGTAGGAGACAGTCAGGGCCGTCTGCACAGCTTTGCTCACGCCACCGGAGGCTACCACATGATGGGGGTCATCCTGTCGGCGGCGGCGTCGCTTTCCTGGTGGGTGGAGGATGTCCTTCGGGAGAACGACTACGACCGAGTGATCTCGGAAGTGGACCCCGGCGCCATGGACGGCGTGCTGTTCCTGCCCTATTTAATGGGGGAGAGAAGTCCGATCAACGATCCTTCCGCCAAAGGGATCTTCTATGGATTAAATTTAATGTACGGCCGCGCCAGCATGACGAAGGCGGTGCTGGAAGGGATCTCCTTCGCTTTGAAGGATTGCTATGATGTGATCGTGGAAGCGGGAATCCGTCCTCGATTTGCCAGGGTGATCGGCGGAGGGGCGAAAAATAAGATCTGGCTGCAAATTTTAAGCGATATTTTAGGGATCGAACTGCGGACGGTGAATACCACCGACGGCGGCGCCATGGGCGCGCTGATGCTGGCCATGGTGGGCTGCGGAGCCTATGCTTCCGTGGCGGCCGCGGCGGCCGCGGTGGTGAAAGACACCGGGAGCTGCTTTCCGGACCCGGAGCGTCACCGGGCGTATCTGGGCAAGTTCGAGGAATACAAGGCGCTGTATCGCGCCAACAAGAAGTAGGAAGCTACGGGCGGTTCGGTGCGAGACGGCCGCCCGGGGAATTACCCCATCTCCTCCATAGATGGAATATGAAAAAGGACCGAAGGCGTTCCGCTCTGACGAGCGGAACGCCTTCGGTCTTTCGTATTGCGGATTCCGGGAGGGCATGAAGCGTGGTGCGGCTGCGATTACAGGAGATCCGAAAGGAGCCGGGCGATGGATTCCTTGAATTTGATCCAAAGGGAGCGGTTCCGGTATTCGTTGCGGGTCAGCTCATGGCAGTCGGTGATGTCGGATTCGAAGATGGCCTCCAGCTTAAAGGTTTCCGCCGCGTCATAGATGAAAGCGTTGGCTTCGAAATTGAGGCTGAAGCTGCGGATATCGAAATTGGCGGAGCCTACGGAGGCCACCTCCCCGTCCACACAGATGGTCTTGGCGTGGAGGAAGCCATCCTGATAGATGTAGATCTTGGCACCGGCGGCCAGCATCGCTCCCGCGTAGGAGTAGGTAGCCCAGTACACGAAGGGGTGATCCGGCATGCAGGGAATCATGATCCGCACGTCCACTCCTGAGAACACCGCGTTTCGCAGCGCTTCCACACTACTGGCATCCGGAATGAAATACGGAGTCTGGATGTAAATGTTTTTTTTGGCGGAAGTGATCATCTTCAAATAGCCGTGCTTGATTTCGGATTTGGAGGAATCCGGCCCGGAGGCCACGATCTGCACACCGGTGACGCCGGCCTGCCGCACCTCGCTGTAATAGGCGGAGGAGAGAATGATGTCCTCCTTGGCCGCAAAGCGCCAATCCAGCAGGAAACGGGCATTCATGTCCTGAACGCAGCTTCCGATGAGACGAAGGTGGGTGTCCCGCCAATGGCCGAACCGGTGGTCCTTGCCCAGATATTCATCCCCGATGTTGAAGCCGCCCAGATAGCCGATCTCCCCGTCGATGATCACCAGCTTGCGGTGGTCTCGATAGTTCAGCTTCAGATTTAAACTGAGATTGAAGACTTTGAATCGGGGTGGGAAGAAGAAGGCGTAGTGTCCGCCCGCCTCGGAAAAGGGCTTGAGCAGCCGAGGACTGAGGGTACGGCCTCCCAGGGAATCCACCAGCAGCCGCACCTCGACTCCTTCTTTGGCTTTGGCGGTGAGTGCGTCCAGCAGCAGACGCCCGGTGTTGTCGTTTTTCAGGATGTAATACTCCACGTTGATGGAGTGCCGGGCCCGTTTGATATCAGTCAGAAGGCTTTCAAATTTCAGCTTGCCGTCGGTGAAGATGGAAAGGCGATTGTCCTGAGTAAGAAAGGCGTCGGAATACAGCTGATGCAGATGTATCATGTCCTTCCAGCGCTCTTCTTCGGGATTTGCAAAGGGGAAGGTCCCGTTTTCCACATGCCGGGATTGATCCCGAAGATTGGCGTTGAGGACATTTTCCTCGTAGCGGGTCAGTCTGAAAATTCGCTGTCTGGAAATGTTCTGGGATAAAAACAGATAGAGAAGAATCCCTACGCCGGGAAGGAGATAGAGGATCATGATCCAGGCCAAGGTCGCGGAAGGATTTTTGCGTTCCAAAAATATGATAGTGAACGCAATGATGAAGTTGATCACATAGAGGAACGTCAGTATGGCGGAAAAGCTGGAAGTGATGTGGAACATGGGTCCTCCTCCGAACGTTATGGTAAATGCAAGAACGGCCGGGAAGAATGGACCCGGCCGCTTTTTCTTTCAGTGATGAAATCCGAGGAAAACCGACGCTTACAGCATGGCGTCCAGCTTCTCCTCCAACGCGGGCTGAGCCAAAGCACCGGTCACCCGTTCCTTGATTTCTCCATCCTTGATGAAAAACAGGGTGGGGATACTCATAACCTGATTTGAAATCGCCAGTTTTTTCTGGTCGTCGATATTGATTTTGCAGACCTTCACCTTGCCGGCGTACTTTTCGGCCACCAGGTCGATCACCGGCAGCAGAGCCTGACAGGGACCGCACCAATCCGCGTAAAAGTCGATCAGCACGGGCAGCTCCGACCGGAGCGCCTCGCTCTCATATGTTTCGGCGGTGAGATAAGTGATATGTTCCGACATGTTTCATTCCTCCTTGCATCTTTTGTATGCGAATGTTTTCATTTTTACGAGTGATAGGAATAGTATACCATTTTGAGCCAATCTTAAACAGCCTTTTCCGAACAAATTAAAAGAGGCGAACGAAATATACAACACATCATAAAAATGTTCGTAAAAATCCTTCTGTTTTCCGAACTTTTTGGAAATATTACCGGAAATCTTCGCGAAAAATTGAAATATGTATTGAAGAAAACGATCATTTCCTCTATAATAACAGATATTGAAACGCACATTAACTCAACGGAACTTCGGGATTTAAGGAGGAACAGGAATGTATTTTAACCATATGGACAAAACGGAC
>CAUHLX010000149.1 GCA_959606705.1 uncultured Bacillota bacterium
CACCAGCAAAAACTCCTGATTGGACTCTTCCAGACGAATCTTCCTCTGAGAAGTATCCAGAGTGGCAAAGAGCATGTCCTTCTCCACTACTGCTTTGTCATCCTTTTCCATCTCTCGGAGCAGACGATTCATCAGCGCCGACTTCCCCGAATTGGTATAGCCCACCAGCGCTACCACAGGGATCTGGGAACGCTGCCGCTGCGCTCGCTGAACGCCCCGATTCCGACGGACTTCTTCCAGCTCCCGTTTGATCTCGTCAACTCTGCCTGCTACGTGGCGCCGATCCGTTTCCAGCTTTTTTTCACCCGGACCTCTGGTCCCGATCCCACCGCCCAGACGGGATAAGGACTTTCCGAAGCCCGTGAGCCGCGGCAGGCGATATTTCAACTGGGCCAGCTCTACTTGAAGCTTTCCTTCCCTGGAGACAGCTCTGGCGGCAAAGATATCCAGGATCAGGATGGTTCGATCGATCACCCGAACACCCAGCCGATCCTCCAGATTCCGAATCTGCATTCCCGACAGCTCGTCGTTGAATACCGCCATGTCCGCTTCCATATTGGAAATCAGCTCCGCGAGCTCCTCCACCTTCCCGGTTCCCAGAAAGGTGGCTTTCTCCGGCCGATCCTTATTTTGAACCAGCTGACCCAAAACCTCGATCCCCGCCGCCTCCGCCAGTCCCGAAAGCTCATCCATGGAGTAGGAGATATCCTCATCCCTTTGCAGACCCACTAAAATCGCCCGATAGTAATCATCTTGGATTACCTCGTTCTCTTCGTTAAACCGTACCATTCGTTCTCCCCGCTTATCTTCCATGGTATCTCACCGTATTTTCCCTCGAACGCGCCCTTTGACCGCGTACTGCTTATTATGCTCCGTTTCACCGACAAGTATAGCACAAGCCACCTGACCGGACAAGAAAAAGCCATTTTCGTTCAGCGGAGGTCCAGCGGCGCGTACCTCCCCCGGTTTTCCTAATCCAAAGCCTCCAAGGCTCGTTCCTCCGGTACGTGAATGTAGGTCTGCGGCGTATCTCCCATCAGAACCGTCTCCACAATGGGAATTACCGTGTTGATCTCGATCTTATGAGAGAGAAATGGCATGATGACCTCCGCTTGAGTCGCCACATCCAAATAAACCTCGTAATGGGACTGATTGATCCCCGTATTCTCAAATTTGGTTTTAAAGTCCACCTTCGCCGTACCCAAAGGCAGGATCTTCAAATTGACCGAAGGTCCGAACTGAGAAAAAATCTCACTCCCCAGCAGTGCGCCCAAAGGAACCTGAATCACCGTCGGCTCCAGATGCTTGAACTTATTGAGGATGATGTCATTGAGATCCGACGCGATCCGGTTCATGGCTACCGTGTCCGAGCGCATCATGGTCACCTTGCCCTGAGCGTCGCTTTGAACCTCCAGAAGCTTAGAGGCGTCGATCTCCTCCGAAAACTTTTCCTGTACCGATTGATTGACCACCAGAGTCATGACGGATTTGGCCTTGAGCTTGGCCATCGAAGTCATGGCCGGTTTGATCACCGTTTCCGTGTACGCATAGCTGTAGCCCGCCAGCAGAACCAGCAGGACCAGACAGATGAACCACTTCCATTTATGTAATCCGCCCTTGGCGTGAGACCCGCCGAGCGTTTTCCGTTTTCCGCCGAAGCGTCTCTTTTTGCTCATAAAAAAACTCCTCCCCGTCATCTTATGCGACGAGGAGGGGTTTGGTTCCATTCGGATTGCAAAATGCGACTGCCGCCGTTAGGATACTACAGCTCCAGCTTTCCCAGCTCTTCCAGGAATTTCTCGTTCAAAATCTTGATATGCGTTCCCTTCATTCCTAAAGAACGGGATTCGATGACACCCGCGCTCTCCAGCTTGCGCAGCGCGTTTACGATGACCGAACGGGTAATGCCGGACCGGTCCGCAATCTTGCTGGCAACCAGCAGGCCCTCGTGTCCGTCCAGTTCCGCGAACACCTGCCGAATGGCTTCCACCTCGGAATAAGACAGGGTGCCGATGGCCATCTGAACCACCGCTCTCCGACGATCCTCTTCTTCCTTCTCCAGAGATTTTCTACGCTGAATCTCCAGGCCCACCACCGTGGCGCCGTACTCGCCCAAAATCACGTCCTCATCGGTAAAATCAGGCTCATAGCGGGTGGCTACCAGCGTGCCCAGACGCTCTCTTCCACCGGTAATGGGGATTACGGTATGCAGCTTTTCCGCCGTGTCGTAATCGTACTTGAAAATCTCCAGCGCCTCGTCCGCTTTCAGGTTGGCCGCCGTTTCCTCCACTTTCAGCAGAGCGTCATTGTATTCGTTGGGAAACTTCTCGAAACCGGTTTCAGGATCCGTGATGGTCGAGCTGTCCGATTTGATCTTGTAATGCACCCCGATCACCTTTCCACGCTTGTTGGTAATATATACGTTGGCATCCATTAGATCACTGAGGATTCCGCAAAGTTCATTAAAAGAGAAGCTGCCCGCCACGCTCTCCTGCAGCATCCAGTTTAACTTTCTTACTTTTTTTAACAATTCTTTACTCAAATGATTTCATCCTCCATCCATATTGTATTCAACTTAAACAGTATGTACCACTTTTCCTTATCACTGTTTCCTATTATATCGGAAATTTGCAAAAAGGAAAAGAGTATTTCACAAAATTTTTTCGACAATTTAGTCAATTCAAAATATTCCTCGAGACCGCAGTGCGGTTTTTACAGAAGGAACCGCTCCAGATCGTCCTCGTGCACGGTGTCTTCGAACTTCTCCCGTACGAAATCACCGTTGATGATCACTTCCGATTCTTCCATATCCGGAATATTGAAGCTCAAGTCCTCCAGCAGCTTTTCCATGATGGTGTGCAGACGGCGAGCGCCGATGTTTTCTGTCTGCTCATTCATCAGGAAGGCCATATTGGCGATTTCCTTCACCGCATCGTCCGTAAAGGTGACCTTGATACCTTCCGTCTCCAGCAGCATCTTGTGCTGCTTGAGCAGCGCGTTATCCGGTTCGGTGAGAATCCTGGAGAAATCCTCCTCCGTTAAGTTTTCCAGTTCTACCCGGATAGGGAAACGCCCCTGCAATTCGGGAATCAGATCCGTAGGTTTGGTGGTGTGAAACGCACCGGCTCCGATAAACAGCATGTGATCCGTTTTCACCGGTCCGTACTTCGTATTGACCACGCTTCCTTCTACGATGGGGAGAATGTCCCGCTGGACCCCTTCCCGGGAAACGTCCGCGCCTGAGTGATAGCTGCCGTCCGACGCGATCTTGTCGATCTCGTCGATGAAAATGATCCCGTTCTGTTCGGCGTTTTCCAGCGCTTCCGAGGTAACCTGATCCATATCGATCAAGTTCTGTGCCTCCTGCTCCACCAGAATCTTTCTGGCATCCTTCACCCGCAGTTTTTTCTTTTTCTTTTTCTGAGGCATCATATCTCCGAAGATGCTGCCCAAGCTGATGCTCATAGATTCCCCGTTGACGTCCAGGGTTCCGTCATTCTTCTTTTCGTTGACTTCGATTTCGATAAACTGTTCCTCCAGAAGTCCGTCCTTCAGCTGCTGACGGACCTGTTCTCTGGCCAGCTCGATATCGCTTTCCTTTTGTTCCTCCGTTCCGTCCGTCGAACCCGACAGCTGCTGGTTGACCTGATTCTGCTGGTTAAAGCCTCCCATCAAAAAGTCAAATGGCCCGCGGACTCCTCCGTTTTGAGCGGGCGTGGTCTTTTTCTTTCCGGGAATGATCGCCTCGATGATCTTCTCTTCCGCGATTTCCTCGGCAATGACGGACTTTTCCTCCATGCGGTTCTGCTTGGTAATACGAATGGCGGCCTCCGCCAGATCGCGGACCATGGAATCCACGTCCCGGCCCACATAGCCCACTTCGGTGAACTTCGTGGCTTCCACCTTTACAAAAGGTGCGTCCAGCAGCTTGGCCAGCCTTCTGGCGATTTCCGTCTTACCTACGCCGGTGGGTCCCATCATCAGAATGTTCTTCGGCGTAATCTCCTCCCGCATGTCATCGGGAAGCAAACTCCTGCGATAACGGTTGCGCAGAGCGATGGCGACGGACTTCTTCGCAGCGTCCTGACCGATGATGTATTTGTCCAGCTCCGAAACGATCTCCTTCGGAGTCATTTGATACAGTTTTCCCATGGTAATCTCCCCCTCTTACAGTTTCTCAACCGAGATATTGCTGTTGGTGTAGACGCAGATGGAAGACGCGATGTTCATCGCTTCTCTCACGATCTCCTCCGCACTCATTTCCGTGTGATTATACAGCGCGTTGGCCGCTGCGTAGGCGTAATTCCCGCCGGAACCGATGGCCACGAAATCCTGATCCGGCACGATCACTTCCCCGTTTCCGGAGATCACCAGAATGCATTCCCGGTCCGCCGCGATCATCAGCGCGTCCAGGCTGCGCATGGCGTTGTCCGAACGCCACAGCTGCGCCAAGGCGATCGCCGCTCTCTTCAAATTGCCGCCGTGCTCCTCCAGCTTCTTCTCAAATTTCTCCGTCAGCGTAAAAGCGTCCGCCACCGAACCGGCAAAGCCGCACAGCACGGAGTTGCGAAAGATCTTGCGAACCTTTTTCGCCCCGTTTTTCATGATGGCGGTTTCCCCCATGGTCACCTGTCCGTCGCCGCCGATGCAGATGTCGTCTTCGCTTCTTCTGACCGCGCATATGGTCGTTGCATGAAACTCTGTCATGATGTATTCCTCCCTCTTATCTCCCTTTTTATTCTTTGTAACCGCACTCCGGGTTGGAGCAGGCCAGTTTGGTGGTTTTGGTTTTCTTCTCCGTCATCAGTGCGCCGCACTTGGGACATTTCTGATCGATGGGCTTATTCCAGTATACCTGATTGCATTCGGGATATCCGCTGCATCCGTAAAACAGTTTCCCCGTTTTACTTTTGCGGGCCACGATATCCTTGCCGCATTTGGGACACTTCACATCTATTTTCTTTACCCTCGGTTTGGTGTTTTTACACTCCGGATATCCGCTGCATGCTAAAAATTCTCCAAATCGACCGTGTTTTACCACCATCGGCTTGCCGCACAATTCACAGAGCTCGTCGGTTACCTCATCCTCGATCTTCACCTTTTCGATGGCCTTGTCCGCCACCTCCAGCTCCTCCGCAAAGGGACCGTAAAAATCGCTGATGATCCGTTTCCAGTCTGCCTGATTTACTTCTACGTCATCCAGCTTATCTTCCATTTCCGCGGTAAAGCCCGCGTCGACCACTTCCTTGAAATAGTTTTCCATCAGGTCGGTCACTAAAAACCCCAATTCCGTCGGCTTGAGTATTTTCTTCTCCCGCGTGATATATTTTCGTTCGATCAAGGTGGCGATAATCGGAGCATAGGTACTGGGTCTGCCGATATCTTTTTCTTCCAGGTCCTTGACCAATCCCGCTTCCGAAAAACGGGAAGGCGGCTGAGTAAAGTTCTGTTCCGAAAGCAGCTCCGCCATGGCCAGTTTTTCTCCCTCGGAAAGCTCCGGCAGCATCTTTTCGTCTCCTTCGTCATCGGAGTTGCGATAGATCTTTAAATATCCGTCAAACTTCAGCTTCGAGCCATTGGCTTTAAAGGTGTAATCCCCGTTGGCAATTTCCGCGCTGATGCCGTCGTAAACGGCAGGCTTCATGCGGCTGGCCACAAACCGGGACCAGATCAGCTTGTATAAATTGTATTGATCCTTGCTCACGGAATCCTTGATTTCTTCCGGAAGAATCTCCACGTTGGAAGGACGAATCGCCTCGTGTGCGTCCTGCACATCCTTCTTTTTATTGGCAAACACATTGTGGCCCAGATATTCTTCGGAGTACTTGTCGGTGATGTACTGTTCCACCGCCGCGTTGGCTTCGTCGGAAATTCTCACCGAATCCGTACGAATATAAGAAATCAGGCCAATGGTTCCATGGCCTTTGACTTCCACACCTTCGTACAGCTGCTGGGCAATGAGCATGGTCTTCTTGGTATAGAAGCCAAGCTTGGTGGAGGCCTCCTGCTGGAGACTGCTGGTGGTAAAGGGCGGATAGGGCTTTTTCATCCGTTCCTTGCGCTCTACCTTTTGAACCGTAAATGCGTCCGGACGGATCTCCGAAACCACGCGGTCCGCCTGCTCCTTGTTTTCAATGACCAGCTTTTTCTTTTGATATTCGATCAAACGGGCGTTGAACTGCTTCTTCCCCCCCTTGTCCTGTTCTTCGGAAAGCAAGGCGCCGATGGTCCAATATTCTTGGGGGACAAAATCCAGGATCACCTTTTCGCGGTCGCAGATGATTTTCAGCGCCGCCGACTGTACACGTCCTGCCGACAGCCCACGATGGATCTTCCTCCAAAGAAGCGGACTGATCTGGTAGCCCACCAGACGGTCCAGAACTCGTCTCGCCTGCTGCGCGTCCACCAAACTCTGATCGATGGGCCGTGGATTTTTCACCGCGTTCTGAATGGCCTTCTTGGTAATTTCATGAAAGGCGATTCGGCAAGGCTGGCTGGGGTCCATGTTCAAAAGGTGCGCAATGTGCCAGGAAATTGCTTCTCCCTCGCGATCAGGGTCAGTTGCCAAATAGACGCGATCCGCGTCCTTGGCTTCTTTTTTCAAAGCCTTAATCACGTCGCCCTTTCCCCGGATGGAAATGTACTCCGGCTCAAAGTTATTCTCAATATTGATCCCCAACTTGCTCTTGGGCAGGTCCCGCACATGTCCTACGGACGCGACCACCTTATATTTGCTCCCTAAAAATTTACCGATGGTTTTCGCCTTTGACGGCGATTCCACGATTACCAGGGACTTCCCACTGCTCATTCATGCCTCCTCATTCTTACCGCTTATTTTCTTTTAAAGCTCAGTTTTGAATTTTTTTCTTCATTATATATATCCGTCAGGGGAAGGAATCCGAAAATTCTTCGGTGCCTTCCTTATTAACCGTTGGAATTATCTGTTAATTCAAACGACATCTTGCTACAAACT
>CAUHLX010000150.1 GCA_959606705.1 uncultured Bacillota bacterium
AATTCTCAGAAGCTGGTTGTATTTGGCGATGCGGTCCGTTCTGGACAGGGAACCGGTCTTGATCTGCCCCGCGTTGGTGGCCACTACGATATCGGCGATGGTGGTGTCCTCGGTCTCGCCGGAACGGTGCGATACGATCGCGGTATACCCGGCCTTTTTCGCCATTTCAATGGCGTCCAGCGTTTCCGTCAGGGTTCCGATCTGATTGACCTTGATCAGGATGGCGTTGGCAACGCCCATCTCGATCCCCCGGGCCAGACGCTCCGTATTGGTGACGAACAGATCGTCCCCTACCAGCTGAACCTTGGAGCCCAGCTTGTCGGTCATCAGCTTCCAGCCGTCCCAGTCGTCTTCCGCCAGACCATCCTCGATGGAGATGATGGGGTACTTGGAAACCAGCATCTCATAATAATCCACCATTTCCTCGGCGGTCTTGGATACGCCCTCTCCCTCGAGATTGTAAATTTTCTTTTCTCCGTCATACATTTCGGAAGCCGCTACGTCCAGCGCGATCTTCACATCCACCCCCGGCTTGTAGCCGGCCTTTTCGATGGCTTCGATGATCACCTGAATGGCTTCTTCGTTGGTCTTTAAGTCAGGAGCGAAACCGCCTTCGTCGCCCACCGCCGTGTTCATGCCCTTGCCCTTCAATACGGACTTCAAGCTGTGGAACACTTCGGTACCCGTGCGCAGCGCCTCGTGAAAGCTGTCCGCGCCCACCGGCATGATCATGAATTCCTGAATGTCCACCGTATTGTCGGCATGCTGTCCGCCGTTGAGGATATTCATCATAGGAGTGGGCAGTGTTTTGCTGTTGACACCGCCCAGATACTGAAACAGCGGAAGCCCCACGCTGTCAGCCGCCGCCCGGGCGGTGGCCAGGGAAACCGCCAGAATGGCGTTCGCTCCCAGCTTTCCTTTGTTGGGGGTCCCGTCCAACGCGATCAAAAATTCATCCAGGCCAACCTGATCGCACGCTTCCATCCCGATGATTTCATCGGCGATGATGTCGTTCACGTTGTCTACCGCCTTCTGAACACCCTTGCCCAGATAACGGCTCTTGTCGCCGTCCCGCAGTTCCACCGCCTCGTGTACGCCGGTGGAAGCGCCGGAGGGTACGATGGCGCGGCCCATACTGCCATCCTCCAGATAAACCTCGACCTCAACCGTGGGATTGCCTCTGGAATCCAGAACCTCTCTCGCCAATACATCTTCAATGTAAGCCATTTCTATCTCCTCCTTGCGTTTCATTCACTCGACTCTTACTGTTCTGATTTTACCACACTTTATGCCGAATGAAATTAGAAATTTACAATTTGAATGAAATCAGCCGGTTTGAGACTCGCTCCGCCTACCAGCGCCCCGTCGATTTCTTCCATTCCCATCAGCTCCGTGGCGTTGGCAGGCTTTACGCTGCCGCCGTACTGAATGGTCAGTTCTTCGGAAACCTCCGAGCCGTAAAGCTCCTCCGCCACTCCGCGGATAAAGCCGCACATCTCATTGGCCTGCTCCGGACTGGCGGTCCGGCCCGTGCCGATGGCCCATACCGGCTCATATGCCACGACCAGAGTCTTGACCTGGTCCGCCGACAGTCCCTCGAGGGCACCCTTCATTTGAGTCTTCACCACGTCAAAAGCCCGTCCGCCGTCCCGTTCTTCCAGGGTTTCACCCACACAGAGGATGGGCGCCAGCTGGTGCCGATACGCGGTATGAAGCTTCTTGTTGACCGTCTCGTCCGTTTCCGCAAAATACTGACGGCGCTCGGAATGACCGATCACGCAGTAATCCACGCCGATTTCCTTCAGCATGGCCGCGGAGATTTCTCCGGTAAAGGCGCCTTCCTCTTCAAAGTGCATGTTCTGGGCGCCGACGCCGATCCCCGTCCCCTCGAAGGCTTCCGTCAGAGCCGCCAGTTGAGTATACGGAGCGCAGATGGCGGTACGCACGTCGCTCGATTCATAAAGCCCTTTGAACTCTTCCGCAAATTCCTTCGCTTCTTTGATGGTTTTGAACATCTTCCAATTTCCTGCGATAAAAGGTTTTCTCATGGTGTTGCCTTCCTTTCCGATCCGATCGAAGCATTCCGTTTACATACATACGACCGGACGCTTTGAGACCGCCCGGCCGAATGAAAATCCAATTTATTTGTCTTGTAGAACGGCCACTCCCGGAAGCTCTTTTCCTTCCAGGAACTCGAGAGACGCGCCGCCGCCGGTGGAAATGTGAGTCATCTCAGCTTCCAGTCCGAACTGATGCACCGCCGCCGCGGAATCTCCTCCGCCGATAATGGTCACGGCATCGCTTGCCGCCATGGCTTCCGCTACCGCTCGAGTGCCGCCCGCGAAGCTCGGCATTTCGAAAACGCCCATGGGTCCGTTCCAGACCACGGTCTTGGCCTTCTTGATTTCCTCGGTAAACAGCGCGATAGTCTTCTCTCCGATATCCAGACCCATGCGGTCCTCCGGAATGGCCTTCGCGTCATAGACTGCCGACGGTGAATCGTTGCGGAACTCCGCCGCCGTTTTTACATCCACGGGAAGCAGCAGCTTTACCCCCTTGGCCCGGGCCTTTTCAATAAGCTCCCCGGACAGCTCCACCATTTCCGCTTCCAGCAGAGAGGTGCCGATCTCCCCTCCCTGAGCTTTCAGGAAGGTGTAGGCCATACCGCCGCCGATGATCAGACTGTCCACCTTGTTGAGCAGATTTTCGATCACCGGGATTTTGTCGCTGACTTTCGCGCCGCCCATGATGGCCAGGAACGGCCGCTGAGGATTTTCCACGGCGCCTCCTAAAAACCGGACTTCCTTTTCAATCAGGAAACCCGACACCGCCGGGATGTACGCCGCGATCCCCGCCGTGGAGGAATGGGCCCGGTGGGCCGTACCGAAGGCGTCGTTTACGAAGAGCTCGGCCAGAGACGCCAGTTCTTGTGAGAACGCTTCTCCGTTTTTCGTTTCTTCCTTGCGGAATCGCACGTTTTCCAGGAGCATGACCTCGCCCTCCGCCAAGCCGGCCGCCGCCTCACGCACCGCGTCGTTTACGACCTCGGGCACGCTGAGAAACCGCACTTCCTTTCCCAGCAGCTGAGACAGACGATCCGCGACAGGCTTTAAGGTGTACTTCATATCCGGTTCACCCTTCGGTCTGCCCAAATGGGACATGAGAATCACTTTGGCGCCGTTCTCAACCAGATACTCGATGGTGGGCATGGCGCTGGTGATGCGGACGTCGTCGGTGATCTTTCCCGCCTCATCCTGAGGTACGTTGAAATCGCAGCGAACGATCACGCGCTTTCCTTTCACGGAAACGTCTTTTACCGTTTTCTTCATAATCAACAGCCCTTTCTTTCTTATAATCCTTTTTGATTCAAATACCGGATCAAATCCACGATTCGGTTGGAATAACCCCACTCGTTATCGTACCAGGAAACCACCTTCAGCATATTGTCTCCGATGACCATGGTGGATAGGGAATCCACGATGGAGGAATGGGCGTCACCTTTGAAATCGATGGAAACCAGAGGCTCGTCACAAACGTCCAGAATGCCCTTCATCTCCCCGGCCGCCGCTTTGCGGAAGGCGTCGTTCACTTCATCCGCGGTCACTTTCTTTTCCAGCTCGAACACCACGTCCACCACGGAAACCGTGGGAGTAGGCACGCGCATGGCCATGCCGTTCAGCTTGCCCTTCAACTGCGGAAGCACCAGGGAAACCGCTTTGGCCGCACCGGTGGTGGTGGGGATCATGGACAGCGCGGCGGCTCTCGCCCGGCGCAGGTCGCTGTGAGGCAGATCCAGAATCTTCTGGTCGTTGGTATAGGCGTGAACCGTGGTCATCAAGCCCTTGATGATGCCGAACTCACGGTCTACGATCTTGGTAAACGGAGCCAGACAGTTCGTGGTGCAGGAAGCGTTGGAGATGACCTGATGCTGAGCCGGGTCATACTGATCTTCGTTGACACCCATAACGATGGTAATATCTTCATTTTTGCCCGGCGCGGACAGGATGACCTTCTTGGCTCCCGCTTCTACGTGCTTGATCGCGTCCTGCTTGTTGGTAAAGCGGCCGGTGGATTCCAGAACCACGTCAACCCCCAGTTCCTTCCACGGCAGCTTCGCCGGGTCCGTTTCCTTCAGAATTTTAATTTCTCTGCCATTTACTACAATGGCGTCTTCCTTCGCTTCGACCGTTCCGTCAAACTTTCCGGACAGACTGTCGTATTTCAGCAGATGTGCCAGCGTTTTGGGGTCCGTCAAATCGTTGATGGCAACGACCTCGATATCGTCCGCCCGGCTCGTGGCAATTTTGAATGCGTTTCTTCCGATTCTTCCAAATCCGTTGATCCCAACTCTAACTTTCATACACTCTCGTCCTCCTATGACATTTCTAATCTATATCCACCAATACGGGATACGACATTGATATTGTGCCGCCGCATCCGGTTTTCATACCGGCTCATCCCACTTGGCCATAGTCTCAGGCGCTTTCGGAGAGGTCCGCGCGGAGATCAATACCGTTTTCGTTTGGAAGAAGACGGGACCTGCATCTCATCGCGGTATTTTGCGACGGTCCTTCGGGAAATATCGATTCCTCGGTCCGTCAGCAGCTCGGCAATCGCCTGGTCGCTGAGCGGGGCCTTGGGATTTTCCCCGTCGATAATTTCTTTGATGATCGTTTTGATGCTCTCCGACGCGATTCCTTCTCCCTCGCTGCCGGAAACTCCGCTGGTAAAGAAAAACTTGATTTCGAACACCCCTCTGGGGCTCTGCATATACTTGCCGTTGATGGAACGGCTGACCGTGGATTCGTGGATGCCCACTTCGTCCGCGATCTGTTTCAGCGTCAGTGTCTTGAGGTATTTGGGGCCCTTTTCAAAGAAATCCACCTGATACTTCACCACTGCGGAAACTACATTGTAGATGGTCTGTCGGCGCTGTTCGATGCTTTTGATCAGCCACAGAGCGGAATTGAGCCTCCCTGTGAGAAACTTGGAAATGGAGGATTCCTTTTCCGAGTCGATCAGCATCTTCTGATAATAGGAGCTCACCATCAGCTTAGGCGCGCTGCTGTCGTTGACCAGCACCACGTACTCTCCGTCCACCTTTTCCACGGTCACGTCCGGCACGATGTACCGGGTGTCCGCCGCCGAGCCGAATTGACGGCCGGGCTTAGGTTCCAGACTGCGAATGACGTCGCTGATCTCCTGGGCCTCCCGCACGGTGATGTTCTCCGCTTTGGCGATATTTCCCAAACGGTTGGCCGCGATATCCTCCAGGTGATTTTCCACCACGTCCACGGTAACCGGATCATCCTCGCCTTTGTATTTGAGCTGGAGCAGAAGGCATTCCTTCAAATCCCTGGCGCCGACGCCGATGGGATCGAAGCCCTGGATCGTCTCCAGCACGGTCCTCACTTTTTCCGAAGGGACTTCAAACCGCTTGGCCACCTCCTCCACCGACATGGTGAGATAGCCGTTTTGATCCAGTCCCTCGATCATGTATTTCCCCACCAGCCGGCAGCGCTTGGGCAGCGTAGCGAACTGGAGCTGGAACATCAAATGCTCCGTCAGGGTAATATCGCTTGAAACGTAATTTTCGTAGGTATAGTCTTTGTTTTCCTGACCGTAATCGTACTGTTTGTAGCTGATATCGTCGTATTCTCTCTCTTTGAAATGCTCCGCCCAGTCAAATTCGTCATCTTTCCTTTTAAATGGCTCTTCCGCGGGATCGGCCTTCTTTTCCCGAAGGTCCTCTTCCCGAAGCCGCTCTTCTCTCCGCTGTTCCTCCCGAAACGCTTCCGCAATGTCGTCGCCGCCCGCCGTCTCCGATTTGGATGACGGCTCGCCCTCACCATCCTGACTCATGACTTCCAGGATCGGATTGGTCAAAAGCTGCTCCTCCACATAGGTTTCCAATTCCTGCGTGTTAAACTGCAGGATCTGAATCGCCTGAATCAATTCGGGGGTCATTACCAGCTTTTGTGTCTGTTCGATTGTCAGATCATAACCCAGCCGCATACACACTCTCCTCACTCACACAACTCATGTCCTTGCCCGAAACCGTTGGCCGGGCCTGTCTCTCTCGGAACTCTATAATACTATACCACAATTACCAATTGTTCGGTATCGCCGAGGGGTAGATTGTGGTGAAATGTCTCTTGCAGTCCTTGCTGAGACATTATACCATAATTTCCGAAGAGTTGGCGCATAAATTGCATGAAAAAAGGGGTTTCCTATGGGAGGCGGATTATTCTAAATCAGGGAAGCCCAATTGCCGCAGTGCTTCAAACAGGATGATATTGGCGGAATTGGCCAGATTCAGCGATCGAAGCCTGGTATCCTCACTCATGGGAATTCGGATCGCCAGATCCTCATGAGCCTTTATGAAATCGCGGGGCAGGCCTGCCGTCTCCCTGCCGAACAGCAGCATATCCCCATCCTTATATTTAATATCGGTATACCGATGCTTTCCTTTCGTCGTAGCCAGATACATGGAAGCTCCCGCGTACCGTTCCATAAACGCGTCCAGGCTCCGGTGCATGGTCACATCTACGAAAGGCCAGTAATCCAGACCCGCCCGTTTAAGATGAGCGTCATCCACTGAAAATCCAAGAGGCTCCACCAAGTGCAGCTTTGCCCCCGTGGCCGCGCAGGAACGCGCGATATTGCCCGTATTCGGCGGAATTTCCGGTTCGACTAACACAATGTGAATCGCCATAAGTCGGTACCCTTTCTTAGTCATTTTTGGTGTTGTTTGATTGATATTGATTGACTTTGATTGTATTATACAACACTTCAAAATATATTTCAAACTATTTCTAAACTTTTTTTGATTTATATTTCGGTTTATATTATAATG
>CAUHLX010000151.1 GCA_959606705.1 uncultured Bacillota bacterium
TCTTGGACCGCAACCTTTTCCTTTGATTCCATCCGCAGCAAGCTGGAAGCGGCCGGTTATTCCCCGGGAGAGATCCGCTCGGTGGCGGTGAAGAAGCGCAGCAGCGCCGGAGCGGTGGCGGAACTGGAGATCAAGGGATCTGCCGATACCGTGATATTGAAAAAAGAAGCGGTGCGAACGGTGCTGGGAGGAAGCCAAGTGAAGTCCACGATGTTCGACCTGGTAGGACAGGATACTTCTTCAAAGGGAGGAAACTCCGAAGCTGCGGAGATAGGGGGAACCGGAGGACGAGTCAAGGCGGGAGAGTATCTCTACGTATTGGCGAACGGAGGACTGTCCTCCAAGCTTCAGACCAATTCCCTCTATGCGACCAACGGAAAGACTCTGCAGCAGCTGGCGGCGGAAGGCCTGGGGATTGGCGGCAGTCAGGAGCTCGACGGAGGGCTTACCATTGCCGAGAGCGATCCCGTGGTACTCAATGGCAAGGGCTACGGTCACGGAGTGGGCATGCCGCAGGACAGTGCCATCGAAATGGCCAGGCAGGGAAAAAGCTTTCGGGAAATTCTTCAATTCTACTATAAAGACGCTGAAATTCGATAGTTCGTCCATTTCAGGCGTGGGAGGAAGCAGGACATGCGTATCGATGAATTTGATTATGAACTGCCGGAAGAGCTGATCGCACAGCATCCGGCGGATCGGCGGGACAATTCCCGGCTGATGGTGATTCACCGGGAGACCGGGGAAATAGAGCACCGGCATTTCTACAACATTTTAGAGTATCTTAAACCGGGGGACTGTCTGGTAATGAACAATTCCAAGGTGCTTCCGGCCAGGCTGTTCGGAGTGAAGACGGAAACCGGAGCGAAGGTGGAGTTCCTTCTGACCAAGCGCAAAGAGGGCGGAGAATCCGACGTCGGCGAACCGGGGAAAGCAAAGGGGGGCGGCGAGCTTTGGGAAACCATGGTGCGTCCGGGACGGCGTCTTCATCCTGGAGACAGGGTCATCTTTTCTGTGGAACCGGCGCTTTCGGCGGAAATCCTCTCGTATGGGGACGATGGTACGCGGATCGTACGCTTCGATCACGATCCGGACGAGCATTTTATGGACATACTGGACAAGATCGGCCGGATTCCCCTCCCTCCCTATATCGAGCGCGAGAGCGGCGAAGAGGATCGGGAGCGCTATCAGACCGTGTACTGCAAGGAAGAAGGTTCGGTGGCGGCGCCCACGGCGGGACTGCATTTTACGGAGGAGCTTCTGAAGCAAGCCCGGGAAAAAGGGATCAAGCTGGCTTATGTTACGCTTCACGTGGGAATCGGGACCTTCCGTCCGGTGAAGTGCGATACGGTAGAAGAACACAAGATGCATTTCGAGGAATATTTCATCGATGAGGAAAACGCACGGATCATTAATGAGACGAAGGCTGCCGGGGGACGAATCATTTCGGTAGGGACCACCTCCACCAGAACCATGGAAAGCGCGGCGGTCTCCGACGGCGTGCTGTAGGCAGGTCACGGAAACACCGGGATTTTTATCTATCCGGGCTACCATTATAAGATGGTGGACTGTCTGATTACCAATTTTCACTTGCCCAAATCCACTCTGATGATGCTGGTGTCGGCGCTCTATGACCGGGAAAAGATTCTAGCCGCTTATCGGACGGCAGTGGAGATGAAGTATCGCTTTTTTAGTTATGGTGACGCCATGCTTTTGGTGTAAGTTTATAGCGATTTCGACCTTTTGGGAGAAATAAGCCGGATGGAGCAAGCTTGAGCCCCAGATTTCGACCAAAATCAGAGATTATGGCTCAAAGTCCAAAGCGAAAGAAAGGACACAGCGCGATATGAAACACGCGGTAACATACGAACTGATTCAAACGGATCCTCGAACGAAGGCCAGAAGAGGCCGAATCAAGACGCCCCACAGCGTCATAGAGACTCCGGTATTCATGCCGGTGGGAACGGCGGCCACGGTGAAGGCTATGCGGCCGGAACAGGTGGCCGATCTGGGGGAGCAAGGCGCACACATCCTGCTTTCCAACACCTATCATCTGTATTTGCGCCCCGGGCATGAGATCGTGAAAGAGGCGGGCGGCCTGCATAAGTTTATGAATTGGGACCGCTCCATTCTCACCGACAGCGGTGGGTTTCAAGTGTTCAGCTTGGGAGACCTTCGCAAAATTTCGGAGGAAGGAGTCGCCTTTCGTTCCCATATCGACGGTTCCGGTCATTTCTTTACTCCGGAAAAATCCATCGAGGTGCAGAACGCGCTGGGCTCGGATATCATGATGGCCTTCGACGAATGCGCACCGTATCCGGCGGACCGTTCCTATGTGAAAAACTCGCTGGAGCGGACCACCCGCTGGCTGGCTCGATGCAAGGAAGCGCATAAAGAGCCGGAGCGCCAGTCTCTGTTTGGCATCATGCAGGGCGGGATGTACAGGGATCTGCGCCATCAGAGCGCCATGGAGATCGTGGAGATGGATCTGCCGGGCTACGCCATCGGCGGGCTTTCGGTGGGAGAGCCCAAGGAGCTGATGTACGAAGTGCTGGATTACTGCGCGGACGATTTGCCGGCGGACAAACCCCGCTACCTGATGGGAGTAGGGAGTCCGGACTGCCTGTTCGAAGGGGTGGAGCGGGGAATCGATATGTTCGACTGTGTGCTGCCTACTCGAGTTGCCAGGAATGGTACGGCATTCACCTCTCACGGGAAGGTGGCCATCAAGAACGCGGTTCACGAACGGGATTTTTCGCCGCTGGATTCGGAATGCGGCTGCTACACCTGTCAGAATTATTCCCGCGCCTACCTGCGGCATCTGTTTAAATCCAACGAGATCTTGTCCTCCATGCTGCTGACCACCCATAATCTGCACTTTCTGGTGCACTTAATGGAGCGGATTCGAGAAAGCATCGAGCAGGACCGCTTTTCGGAGTTTAAGAAAGAATTTTACGGCAAATACGGACCGTTTTAAAACGGACGAATCGTCCGGTGCCGCGGCAAGTGCTGTTGCCGGCGCCGCAGTTTAAAGGAGTGATACCATGCCAATTATCGTCCCCAGAGGACTTCCGGCTTATAAAACACTGAAGGAAGAAAACGTTTTCGTCATTCCCGACGTTCGAGCACAGCGTCAGGATATTCGACCCTTGCACATCGCCATCGTCAATCTGATGCCGACCAAGGAAGTGACGGAGACACAGCTGATTCGCATGCTGGCCAATACGCCGCTTCAAGTGGATCTGCAGCTGCTCACCATGGACAGCCACGAATCCACTCACGTGGACCGGCAGCATATGGATAGTTTTTATAAGACCTATGAAGAAATTAAAAATCAGCGGTTTGACGGTATGATCATCACCGGAGCGCCGGTAGAAACATTGCCTTATGAGGAAGTAGACTACTGGAAGGAGCTGGCTGAGATCATGGACTACACGGAACACAATGTGTTTTCCACCCTGCACATCTGCTGGGGCGCCCAGGCCGGGCTTTACCACCACTATGGCATTCCCAAGTACGAAATGGACGAAAAGCTGTCAGGGGTGTTCCCTCATACGGTCAAAGAAAAGAAGAACGAGCTGGTCCGCGGCTTCGATGAAATTTTCTACGCTCCTCACTCCAGAAAAACACAGGTCCGCAAGGAAGACATCCTTAAGGTACCGGAGCTGAAAATTCTTGCGGAATCGGACGTGGCCGGTCCGCATATCATAACTACCAGGAACAAACGGAAGGTCTTTGTTCAAGGGCATTCCGAATATGACCGGGACACGCTGAAGCTGGAGTATGAACGCGATGTGAAGAAGGGGCTGCACCCCTGCGTGCCAGCTAATTATTTTAAGGACGATGATCCGCGGAAACGAGTGGTGGTCCGCTGGAGCGGCCATGGCAATCTGTTTTTCGCAAACTGGCTGAATTACGTCTATCAGGAGACACCGTTCGACCTCAGCAAGCTGAAACTTATGAAATGAGATTAGAAGGAGAAGGAGTATGGAGCTTTGCAGACACCGGGACAGCTGTGGGGGCTGTGTTTATCAGGGGATTCCTTATCAGGAGCAGATGCAGCTGAAGTGTAAGGAAGTGATGCGCCTGATGCAGGAAAAGGAAATTCAACCGCGGCAGTTTCTAGGTGTGGAGGGGAGCCCCAAAACCTACGAATATCGAAACAAGATGGAATACACCTTCGGAGACGAGGTGAAGGACGGCGCTATGACCCTGGGAATGCACAAGCAGGGCCAATTCATGTCCATTATCACGGTCGATGGGTGCCAGCTGGTGGATCCGGATTTCAATCTGATTTTCAGGAAAACTCTGGATTTCTGCGAGGAACGGGGTTATTCGTTTTATCATAAAAAATCGCATCAGGGCCTGATGCGCAATTTGATTTTGCGAAAAGGGGAGCATACGGAAGAATTGCTGGTCAATATCGTCACCAGCACTCAGGAAACCTTTGACTCGCAAGGATATCTGGAATTGATCCGAGGCCTGGAACGTGAAGGACGGCTGAACAATCGGCTGGTAGGCGTTCTGCACACCGTCAATGACAATGTGGCGGACGCGGTGCACTGCGATCAGCTGGATATTTTATACGGACAGGACTATTATACCGAAGAGATCATGGGGCTTACATTTAAAGTAAGCGCGTTTTCCTTCTTCCAAACCAACATTCTGGCGGTGGAGAAGCTATACACGGAGGCCATGGCGCAAATTCAAGAGCTGGAAGGAAAAGTGGTGTTCGATCTGTACTGTGGGACGGGAACCATCACGCAGGCTCTGGCGCTGCGAGCCAAAAAGGCCATCGGCGTGGAAATCGTGGAAGAAGCGGTAGAAGCCGCCCGGGATAATGCTCTGCGCAACGGACTGGACAACTGCGAATTCATTGCGGGAGACGTGCTGGAGGTCCTGGACCGGCTTACGGAGAAGCCGGAGGTGATCGTGGTAGATCCTCCCCGCCCGGGAATTCATCCCAAAGCTCTGACGAAGATTCTCAGCTACGGGGTGGAGCAGATCGTCTATATCTCCTGCAATCCTAAGAGCCTGGCGGCCAATCTGGAAGCCGCTCAGCTGTACGGATACGAAGTGGCAACGCTGAAGGTATTCGACAACTTCCCGTTTACGAAGCACATTGAATCGGTGGCGCTTCTGAGGAGGAACAAGATAAAAGGTGAATGAAATATGCCTGTTAAGGGGTGCGGGAAAAAGGGCTTGACGGCCTACCAGCTTAAATGGATCGCGCTGATCACCATGACGCTGGATCATTTCGGCAAGATGTTCTGCGGATACTGGATTCTCCCTCTGGCGGAGACGATTCAAGTCAGCGAGAACGTCAGCCGCTGGATGATCGAAGCGGCAATTTCGGCCGGGTATTTGACGATCTATATTTTCCTGTGGCTCATTGCCGAGGGCTGCCGCCACACTCACGCGATTTCAAAGTATATCGGCAGGCTCCTGCTGTTCGGCGGATTGGCAGAGATTCCATTTCAATTGATGGTCCGGATCATCCTGGGAGAGCCGCTCTCTCTGCGAATCGGATTGACCAACGTAATGTTTACCTTTGCATTGGGGGCTTTGGCCTGCGAGGGCTATCATATACAGACGGAAAAGAATCGTCCTCTGTGTTCCTTTTTGATCCCGTTGCTCTGCGGGCTTTTGGCACATCTGCTGGGCACGGATTACGGGGCCTTTGGCGTTTTCAGCATTTTTCTATTCTATCTGGTGGAGGACCCGAAGCAGCGTTTGAAGGTCCTGACACTTCTGATCGTTTCCTTTATCGGGATCTATGAACCTGCAGTGGAAATTTTACACTATGGTTTTGAACTGATCTACCTTCCGGATTACCTCCTTCGCCTGGCCTATGCGCTGCTTGCGGTGCCGCTTCTGGCTGCTTATCACGGAGAACGAGGGCCCTATAAGAAACATGCAAAATATCTGTTCTACGTTTATTACCCGGTGCACATCGCCGTTCTCGTACTTTTGTTTATTGGAATCATGTCCGCATAGGACTTGAAACGGCTATTTCACCACGAACCATGCCCTTAAAGTCTTGTGGACATGGTATAATAATCGCATCGATCCGTGTCGGCGTTGCCGAGCGGAAGCGATCATTGAACCATGTCCTGGAAATCCTGCGGACATGGTATAATGAACACCACAGGACCGTAAGGCAGCACGTCCGAAAAATAATGAAGGAGAGCGAAACGACAATGAAATTTCAGCCGGTGGATATGGAACGCTGGGCGCGAAAGCCCTATTATGACTATTACGTCAATTTCATCAAGTGCAGATACAATCTCAATGCCAGTATTGATGTTTCCCAATTGGTGCCTCTGCTGAAAGCGAAGGGGCTGCGGTTCTATCCCGCTTTCATCTACGTGGTGACCCGGGCGATGAATCAAAATCCGGAGTTCCGCATGGCCTATGATGACCAAGGACGGCTGGGCTGCTGGGATTGGGTGAGTCCCTCCTATACCATTTTTCATGAGGACGATCACACCTTTTCCGATATCTGGACCGAATGGAAGGAAGACTTTTCCGTCTTTTATGAAAACGCGGTCAGCGACATGGAGAAGTATAAAGACGTGAAAGGTGTCAAGGTCAAGCCGGGGCAGCCGGGAAATACCTATCCGATTTCGGCGGCGCCTTGGCTCAGCTTTACGGGCTACGCCATCGATACGTATGAGGATTCAAGCATGTTGAGTCCCATCATTACCTTTGGAAAATACGCTGCGGAGAGTGACGGCCGGATCTTGCTGCCTTTTTCGGTGTACGCGCACCATGCGGTTGCGGATGGCTACCACACCTGCAAGCTGATCAATGAGGTGGCGGAGTTGGCGGCGGCACCGGAGCAATGGCTTT
>CAUHLX010000152.1 GCA_959606705.1 uncultured Bacillota bacterium
TCTTAACACGGTTCTAACCGTTTATAACAGCCGGTTAATCTTCTTTTAATTCGGAGGAGGTACACTGACAGCGTTGCAATTCACTTTATGGCAATCAAAGTTACGAAATCGAAGGATCAGGAGGAAAGAAAACAATGAAGAGAGCAATTTCACTGATACTGGCAATGCTGCTTTTAATGGGAATGATGAGCGGCTGTGTATCTAAGAATGACGGGCAAACGGCAGGGAGCGCGGAGGAGGAGGCGGAGGAAACGGTGCTGAACATCTACACGGCTTTGGAGGATGATCAGATCGCGGACTATCTGGAGGAGTTCAAACAGCTTCACCCCGACGTAACGGTGAACATTACCAGAGATTCTACGGGGATTATCACCGCCAAGCTTTTGGCGGAAAAGGACAATCCCGTGGCGGATGTCATCTGGGGACTGTCGGCCACCAGTCTGCTGGTGCTGGACCAGAACGGAATGCTGGAGGGCTATGCTCCGGAAGGTGCGGACCGGATTCTCCCGGAGTTCAAGGACACGGCCAATCCGCCCAAATGGGTGGGAATCGACGCTTGGGAGACCGCGTTTCTGGTGAACAAGGAGGTATTGAAATCGAAGGGAATCCACACGGTTCCCCAGTCCTATGAGGATCTGCTGGACCCGAAGTACAAAGGCTTGATCGCCATGTCAAACCCCGCGTCCTCGGGGACCGGTCTGTTGACTGTCAATGGCATTCTTCAGTTATATGGAGAAGAAAAGGGCTGGGAGTACCTGGACAAGCTGGACGAGAATGTGGCGGTTTACATGCACTCAGGATCTCAACCGGCAAAGGCCGCGGCGTCCGGTGAGTATGGAATCGGCGTTTCCTTCGGTTATCGCTGCATCAAATCGGCAGCGGAGGTGGGACCGGAAATCGCCGAAGCGGTATTTCCCACGGAAGGCTCAGGCTGGGACTTGGAGGCCAACGCGCTGGTGAAGAAGGAGAATGAAAAGAAAATTGCCCGGACCTTTCTCGATTGGGCGATCGGCGACAGCGTCATGAGCAAGTACGGAACCAACTATCCCATCATAGCCATTGGCTTGGAAGGGAATATCCCCGAGGGTTACGCGGAGAACCCGCTGGATCAGCTGATCAAGAACAACGATTTGAACTGGGCGGCGAAAAACCGGGAAGACATTCTCAGTCAGTGGACCGTCAGATACGACGGCAAGAGTGAACCGAAAGCGGAATGAACAAAAATGAGCGTATCGATCAGAGTGGAACATATTACGAAAAAATACGGAGCGAACACCGCCTTGAATCAAATTGACCTGGAAATCCGGGCGGGAGAGTTTATCTGTCTGCTGGGCCCCTCCGGCTGCGGAAAGTCCACACTTTTGCGGATGATCGCCGGTCTGGACCGACCGGATGAGGGAACGGTGTATCTGGGAGAACGGGACGCGCGGGGCATGAGCCCCGCGGAACGGAATTTCGGCATCGTCTTTCAATCCTATGCCCTTTTTCCAAACCTGACGGCTTTTGAAAACGTGGCTTACGGACTTAGAAACAAAAAAATTGACCACGCGGCGATAACGAAGCGGGTGGGAGAGCTTTTGGATATGATCTCTCTTCCCAATGCCCGGGACCGGTACCCGGCACAGCTTTCCGGAGGAGAACAGCAGAGGGTGGCCCTGGCCAGGGCGCTGGCCATGCAGCCGGACTTTCTGCTGCTGGACGAACCCCTGTCCGCCTTGGACGCCAAGGTACGGCAGGGTCTTCGCAGACAGATTCGCGAGATTCAGCGGGACCTGGGATTGACCACCATCATGGTGACTCACGATCAGGACGAGGCGCTGACCATGGCGGACCGGATCGTGGTAATGAATCGGGCCAATCTCATGCAGGTGGGAACTCCGGAGGAAATCTACGAGCATCCGGTCAACGAATTCGTGGCGGACTTTATCGGAGCCATCAATTTTATCCGGGGAAGCAGCCGGTGGGCAAGGGCGGGGGAACCTGGCCGCTCACCCGAAGCGCTGCTGGCGATCCGTCCGGAAAAAATAAGACTGGACCGGGACTATGAACCGGGGAGGCTCCACGCTCAAATCCGAGAAGTGGAGTTTCGGGGAGCTTATTACAGGGTAAGCGCCAGGGCGGAATACGCCGCCGATCAAATGGAGTTCATGGTGGACGTTCCCTTCGTACGGGCGTCTCAATTGGAATTGAAAAAGGATGAGCCCATCTATCTGGAAATTCCCGGAGAGGAGATTTTGTACTTTGAAAGGAACTAGCCAAGGAACGGATTTTCTAAAGGGAACGGCCATCTATGCCGTCTGCGCTTTTCTGATGGTGTTTTTCGTTTTGCCGTTGATTTCCCTGTTCGTCAAAGCGTTTCAGAACGCGGATGGGACCTTCGCCGGACTGGAGCAGTTTCGGCGGTATCTGAGCAGTCCGTCCATGCTTGAATCCATCGGAAATACATTTTACGTGGCGATCATATCCACCGTGATTTCCATGACGGCGGCATTTGCTTATTCCTATATCCTGGCAAGGAAAAATATTCCCTTCAAGACCTTTTTTCGGTATGTGGGAATGCTGCCGCTTTTGGCGCCTACCATGCTGTTGGGCATTTCCCTGATTTACCTGTTCGGCAACCAGGGAATCTTTACGGGAATGGGGTTCCGAATTCCGCTATACGGAAGTCTGGGAATCATCATTGCGGAGAGCATCTACTGCTTTCCCGTGGCCACTACGATTCTGACCGTGGCATTTTCCGCGGCGGACAATCGGTTGTATGAAGCGGCGGAGGCCATGGGAACTTCCTCGTTGAGAAAGATGCTGACCATTACGATTCCCAACGTGAAATACGGTTTGATCAGCGCGGCTTTCGTCTGCTTTACCTACGGCTTTACCGATTTCGGAGCACCTTCGGTGATCGGGGGCAACTATAATGTGCTGCCTACGGATGTTTATAAGCAGGTGGTGGGACAGCAGAATTTCAATATGGGGGCCGTGGTGGGCATCGTGCTGCTGTTTCCGGCGGTGCTGTCCTTTCTGGTGGACCGCCTGGTGAGCCGCAGGCAGAATGCGGCCATCGGCGCCAAAGCGGTACCTTATCGAATTCGAAAGGATTGGCGATCCGACGTTCCGGCCCTGATATTCTGCGGAATCATCGCAGGGGTGATGATCCTGTTTTTCCTAGTGTCGCTGTTCGCCTCATTGATTAAGTTCTGGCCCTACGATTTGTCTTTGTCGCTCTCGAATTATGATTTTACCAGAGTAGCGTCAGGGGAGGGAATGAGAGCTTTTGGAAATTCTCTTACCATCGCGCTGATCGTGGCGGCGCTGGGAACGACGATCACCTTTCTGGACGCCTATTTGACGGAAAAGTGCCTGGCGGCGCCTCGCGGACGAAAGCTGGCGTATTTTCTTTCCATTGCGCCGCTGGCCATTCCGGGGACCGTGGTGGGCCTCAGCTTCATCCTTTTTTTCAACGCCAGCCGATTTCCGATTCCGTTTACGGACTACGCCGTGGAAAACCCTCTGCACGGAATGTACGGAACGATCTGGATCATCGTGGCAGCGGATCTGATCCACTATTATTCGGTGCCCTTTTCCACGGCGACCACGGCGTTGAAACGGCTGGACCGGGAATTTGAAACGGTTTCGGAATCCATGGGGGCGTCGCTGATCACCATGCTTCGCAGAGTGGTGATCCCGCTGTCGCTCCCGGCGATCTTTGAGATGGCGGTGTATTATTTCGTCAACGCCATGATCACGGTATCCGCGGTGGTGTTCTTGTATTCGCCTACGGTAAAAATCGCGGCGGTGGCCATTGTCAGCATGAACGACGCGGGAGATGTGGCACCCGCGGCGGCCATGTGCATGGTCATCCTGCTGATCAATTTGACGGTTCGTCTGATTTATGAAGGGGTGAACGGGAGACTGACGCGGAAATCCCACGCTTGGATGAATCAGTAAACGGAAAGGAAGAAAAAAATGAATCGAAGTGAGATAACCACGGTGCTCTCCCGGGCGGAAACCTGTGAGGTGGAAGCTCTGGCGGAAACCATTCGCAGAAAATATGAAATTGAAATGATCAAGCCCCCGAAAAAGACTCTGGTGATGGTGAAGGTCAGAGAATCGGTGAAACGTTCGCTGTTTTACCTGGGAGAGCTGCTGGCCTGTGAATGCATGGTTAGCGTGGCCGGGACCCATGGAGTATCCGTGACGGCGGGGGATGACTTCCGCAAAGCCATTGCGGCGGCGATCATCGACGGAGCGGTGACGGCGAACCTCGACGAAGCGCCTCAACTTCTGGCCCAACTGCGTCTGCTGAGGGAAAAGCAGGAGCGGGAACGGGCGAGGATGAACGGGGAGCTGTTGAAATCAAAGGTGAACTTCAAGGTGATGGGAGGAGAAGAATGAAAGAAGAACGGGAAAGGATGATTCAAGCGTTTCCATTTGATTTCGTCCACGATGCTCAGCGCGTGTATCGAAAGCTGCTGCAGGCTATGGCCAATCCGGGACGAATTTGCAGTATCGAGACTCAGGCTTTGAAATTCGAGGCACAGGGAGGCGCGCTGGCGGCCATCGGCTGTACCCTTTTAGATAACGAAGTGAGCGCGTATGTGGAGAAGAACCCCCGACTGCTGAGACTTTTCCGGGATTTGACGCTTACACATCCGGCGGAGCTCTCCCAAGCGGATTATCTATTTTTTACCTCACCCATGAACTACGCTTCCGTAGACTTCGTACTGAAAAACGCCAAGCGCGGTACCTTGGCGGATCCGCAGGCTTCCGCCACACTGATTTTTTTCTGTGAAAATTTGTGCGGGACCACCTCGATCGCACTCACCGGACCAGGGGTGGATGGCGCCCGCAATCTGCGGACCGTCCGCTATGTCCGCAATATCATTGTCATGCGTCAGAATATGAGAACAGAGTATCCCTGTGGACTCGATCTGATCTTTGCGGACCGCGGCGGGCGGATCATGGCAATTCCCAGATTGGTCAGCGTACCGGACACCCCGGAGAAAGAGGAGGATGAGATATGGCATACGTTGCGGTAACAGGAGGAAAGGACGCCATCGAACAGTCGCTTCGGCTTCTAAAGGCGTTTTCACAGAGCGGGCAGGAATTATCGGTTCGGGCCATCGCGGAGAGACTGCCTCTCTTGGTAGATAAGATCATGAGCGAAGCGGGATTGTACTCACCCCAATACGCGGCGCTGGCGTTAAAACAAAGCGAAGGCAGTCCGGAGGAGGCGGTATTTCTGCTGCGAGCTTATCGGTCCACTTTGCAGAGGAATTACTATTCCACGGTGACGGATACGGGAAGCATGAGACTGATTCGCCGGATTTCAGCGGCGTTTAAGGACATTCCCGGCGGGCAGATTCTGGGACCGACCTTCGATTATTCCCATCGACTGCTGGATTTTTCTTTGACGGAGGATGGTGAGGCGAGGGAATCCGCAAAGGCTGCCGGAGCGGCTTGCGAGTGGGCGGCGGACGGGGAAGGTCCCGAAGCGGAGGACATTTACTGCGGAAGGGTCAGCGATCTGCTGCGGAAGGAGGGCCTGCTGCCCGAACCGGAGGAGGACGATGAGGAACCCTTTGATGTGACCAGCTCCCTGCTCACCTTTCCGGCCCCCAGAAGCGCCAGACTTCAAACCTTTCAGCGAGCGGACTCGGGATTTTTGGGAGGAGTGGCCTACAGCTCCATGCGGGGCTATGGCTCGGTTCATCCGACCGTGTCGGAGCTTCGCTGCGGCTACCTTTCCGTCAGCGTGCGTCATCCGCTGATCGAGGGCGAGGAAATTTGTGTGGGCGAGATTCTGGTGACGGAGGTAGAGGCGCTGGTACCTTCGCACACGGAGACCGATGGGGAATTTGACCAGATGACTCTGGCGGGCGGATATGGATTGATTTTAGGCAGAAATGAAAACAAAGCCATCGCGATGGCGATTGCGGACGCCAGCTTGGAGACGGAAGGCAGTACGCCTTCCCAGGATGAGGAATTTGTCCTCACCCACGGGGACAGCTTGGAAATGAGCGGATTCATTTCTCATCTGAAGCTTCCCCATTATGTCACGTTTCGGTCAAAACTGGATCGGGTCAGAGATCGGGAAGGAGAGGAGAACCATGATTGATCGGAAGCATTACAATTTCGCGTTTCTGGACGAGGGCTCCAAACGGGAAATCCGGCGTTCCATTTTAAAAGCGGTGGCCATTCCCGGCTATCAGGTGCCCTTTGGCTCCCGGGAGCTGCCGATCGGACGGGGCTGGGGAACCGGCGGCATTCAGATCACGCTGTCCTTGATCGGGGAGGACGATGTGCTGAAGGTGATCGACCAGGGCAGTGATGAAAGCGTCAACGCGGTCAATATTAAAAAGCTGATTACCCAGTGCACCGGTGTGGAGGTAACCACGGATTCCGAAAAGGCCAGCATCATCCAGACCCGGCATCGGGTCCCCGAAATTCCTATGAGAAACGATCAGATTCTAATTCTTCAAGTACCGATTCCCGAACCTCTGCGCATCGTAGAGCCAAAGGAAGGGGTCACCAAGCAAATGCACGCGGAAGCGGAATACAGTCCCATGTGGCTGGCACTGTTTGAAGATTTGACCCGTTACGGAGACATCGGAATCAGTTCGGAATATCCGGTATTTGTGGAAGATCGATATGTGGCCAACCCCAGCCCGATTCCCCGATATGACAATCCCCAGCTGAATGACAGCGACACCCTCTATCTGTTTGGGGCGGGCCGGGAAAAGAAAATTTACGCGCTGCCGCCTCACACCAAAGTGGTATCCATGCATTTCGACGACGTGCCCTTTCAAACGGAGGATTTCTCGGGGAAACGCTGCCGCCTCTGCGG
>CAUHLX010000153.1 GCA_959606705.1 uncultured Bacillota bacterium
TCCCTTCCTGGACCTGGGCACGGTAAACGGTCCGGTGGCGGAGTTTCCGCAGGACGCCAAGCTGCTGCTGGTCTGCGCCAAAGGAAAACGCGCGTATATGCTGCAAAATCGGTTGAAATTTTACGGCTATACCAATACCAAAGTGTTAGAAGGCGGCACCACGTTCAACGGAGCCGAGTTTCATTAATTGACAGATCATATCTAAGAGAAAAACAAGGAGGCAATTAGACCAATGGCAACTCTCACCATCAGTCCTGAAGAAGAAAAGCGCGTGAAAGCACTGGGCTTTCTCAGCAACCGGGGAACCGACAATTTCTCCGGCCGTATTATCACCGTGAACGGTAAAATCACCGCCGCGTAGCAGAAGTGCATCGCAGAAGCGGCTGAGAAGTTCGGGAACGGAATCGTAACCTTTACCACTCGTCTGACCATCGAAGTGCAGGGAATTCCCTTCGATCAAATCGAGGCGTTTCGGGAATACATCGCCAAGGAAGGCCTGGTGACCGGCGGGACCGGCTCCAAGGTACGGCCGGTGGTGTGCTGCAAAGGGTCGACCTGTCAGTACGGGCTGCTGGATGCTTTTGAACTTTCCGAGGAAATTCACGAACGCTTTTACGAGGGCTACCGTCAGGTGAAGCTGCCGCATAAGTTTAAAATTGCCGTGGGAGGCTGTCCCAACAACTGTGTCAAGCCGGATCTGAACGACCTGGGCATCATCGGACAGCGCATTCCCAATTTTGACGAAGACGAGTGCATGAGCTGCAAGAAATGCGGAGTGGTTGCCGCTTGCCCGGTGGGCGCGGCGAAACTGGAAGACGGAATTTTGAGCATCGATCCGGAGCTCTGCAACAACTGCGGCCGCTGTGTGGGAACCTGCAGCTTCGACGCGCTGCCCGACGGTACCGATGGCTATAAGATCTACATCGGCGGGCGCTGGGGCAAGAAGGTGGCCGTCGGCCGCGCGCTCAGCAAGGTGTTTACCGACAAAGAGGAAGCTCTCAGCGTCATCGAAAAAACGTTGCTGCTGTACCGGGAGCAGGGGAAGACCGGGGAACGGTTCTCGCAGACCATCGAACGGATCGGGTTTGAGGAAGTGGAAAAACAGCTGCTTTCCGATGAGATTCTGGAGAGAAAAGACGAAATCATTGCCGCGAAGCTTCACGAGGTGGGAGGCGCCACCTGCTAAATCGAGGTTGTCATGAATGGAAAGAACTGCGCAGGGTATGGAACGCGCAGTTCTTTTTATGGTATGATAAGAGTAGGAATATCTTATGGAACGGGAGTGAAGCAGATGAAGGATCACAGCGAAGGGGCGGAAACACGGGAAGCCGAGTGGCGGAAACTGATGGGGGGAGAACGCGACAGAGAGCTTCAAGAACTATACCTCCGTGAGGAAACGGAGCTCGAATACGACCGGGAACGGATGATCAAGCTGAGGGAGACCTTCCGTGAAACCTTTTCGGAGGAGGAGCCGCTGCTGTTCAGCGTCCCCGGCAGGACGGAACTCGGCGGAAACCACACGGATCATCAGAACGGAAGGGTCTTAGCGGCGGCGATCAGCTTGGATTTGCTAGGCGCGGCGGCAGCCAACGGAACCCGGACGATCCGTCTGTGCTCCGAGGGCTATCCTCCGGAGACAGTGGAGCTGGACGACCTTCGGCCGCGTTCGCAGGAAGAAAATACGTCCGCGGGTCTGATCCGGGGAATTGCCGCCGGATTTCGGAAACTGGGCTGGCCGGTGTCCGGCTTTGACGCGGTGTGCACCTCGGATGTGCCGGCTGGTTCCGGTCTGTCTTCCTCCGCGGCTTATGAAGTGATGCTGGGGAATCTGATCAACGGCTTGTTCTGTGACGGCGCGGTATCCGATATTCGGATTGCGGAAATCGGCCAATACGCTGAAAATGTATACTTCGGCAAACCAAGCGGTCTGATGGATCAAATGGCTTGTTCCGTAGGAGCGGTGACGGAAATGGATTTCCGCAAAGAGGATCAGCCGCAGGTGGAGCGGATTGCGTTTGATTTTTCCCGATGCGGGTATTGCTTATGCATGGTGGACACCGGCGCGGACCACGCGGAGCTGACAAGGGAGTACGCGGCAATTACGCGAGAAATGAAGCAGGTTGCCGGAGTGTTCGGGAAGAAGGTGCTTCGGGAGGTTGCGGAGCAGACGTTTCTGGAGGGGATTTCCACGGCGCGCGAGAAAGCCGGTGATCGGGCGGTTCTTCGGGCGATGCATTTTTTCGAAGAGAACGGACGGGTGGCAAAGGAAGCGGAAGCACTGCGAAGAGGAGCGTTTGAACGCTTTCTCGAATTGGTCAACGAATCGGGCCGCTCCTCCTGGCTTCAGCTGCAGAATGTTACGGTTTCCGGAAAGGTGCGGGAGCAGCCCGCGGCATTTGTGCTGTCCTTGTGCGGCCGTTTATTGAACGGTCGAGGTGCGTGTCGGATCCACGGAGGCGGTTTCGGAGGGACGGTCCAGGTTTTTGTGCCCATTTCGGAGCTCCCCGAATTTCGCGGGAGGCTGGAACGGGTGTTGGGTGCCGGAAGCTGTCAGGTTCTTTCGATCCGCAAGGCGGGGGCGGTCCGGCTGATCTAAACGATGGAGAAGAAAAACGAATGCGAATGCTAGAAGTGGAAAATAAGAGGGCGCTCCACCACACTCAGTTTGAGTCGGAGGACCTGGATTTGTGCCAGATCGCCGAGTCCGGGCAGTGTTTTACCTGGGAACGGCTGGCGGACGGTGGTTACGGGATTTCGGCGCTGGGCCGCTGCGTGGAGGCCAGGCAGGAGGGAACTTTATTCACACTGTCCTGTGGGCCGGCGGAATTTGAAGCGGTTTGGAGCGCTTATTTCGATTTGGATCGGGATTACGGTGCGCTGAAACGCGCCGTGGACCCGCGGGACTCATATTTGACGACCGCCGTGGAGCATGGGCGGGGCATTCGTGTTCTTCGCCAGGACCTTTGGGAGGTCATGCTGGGATTTTTGATTTCTCAAAATAACAACATTGCTCGAATTCGCAGGAGTCTTCGTGCCCTGTGCCAAAGCTGCGGCGGACGTGTCCCCACGCCTTGGGAGCTGAGAAACGTTACGGAAGAGGATTACGTGGAAGCGGGACTGGGATACCGGGCAAAGTATTTAAAAGCGCTGGTGGAACGGCTGAACGAAGAAAGCGGCGGGGGACGAAAGGAACCGGAGCTGTTTACCAGCCTCAGGGCGGCGGACTATGAAACGGCCAGAGAGCTCCTGCTGTCTCTCTACGGGGTCGGCGGCAAGGTGGCGGACTGCATTTGCCTGTTCGGATTAAATCACGTGGACGCGTTTCCGGTGGACACACACATAAAAAAGATACTAGCGGAGCATTATCCGCAGGGGTTTCCCTACGAACGCTATCGCGGCTTTGCGGGAATTCTTCAGCAGTACATGTTTTACTACGATTTAAAATTAGGATCAAGGAAGCAGACCTGACGACTGGAGTTTACAGCCATAAGATGTTAAAATAAAGAAACAAATTGAAAGAAAGAGGGGCATTGGGAATATGTCAGAACAGATCGGGAGAAATGATCCCTGCTGGTGCGGCAGCGGATTGAAATACAAGAATTGTCATAGTGAATTTGATGAGAAGATTGCCAGGATCGCCAGTGAGGGACACCTAGTCCCTACCAGGGATCTGATCAAAACACCGGAGCAGATCGAAGGAATCCGCAGAAGCTCGGCGGTCAACATCAGCGTGCTGGACTACGTGGCGGAGCGAATCAAGGCGGGGGTGACTACGGAAGAGATCGACCGCTGGGTCTACGAGTTCACCACCAAGCAAGGAGGAATTCCCGCACCGTTGGATTACGAAGGGTTTCCCAAGAGCGTCTGTACGTCCGTCAACGAGCAGGTTTGCCACGGTATTCCCTCAAATAAGGTGGTGCTTCAAGAAGGGGATGTAATCAACGTGGATGTTTCCACCATTCTGGACGGCTATTTTTCCGATTCCTCCCGGATGTTTCTCATTGGAGAAGTAAGCCCGGAGAAGGAACGACTGGTTCGAGTGACCAAGGAATGCGTGGAGCTGGGACTGGAACAGGTGAAGCCTTGGGGATTTCTGGGTGACATGGGGCAGGTGATCAACGATCACGCCAAAGAGAATGGCTACGCGGTGGTTCGGGAGGTGGGAGGCCACGGAGTGGGACTGGAATTTCACGAAGAGCCTTGGGTGGGTTACACTTCAAAGCGAGGTACGGAGATGCTCATGGTCCCGGGAATGATCTTCACCATTGAACCGATGATCAACATGGGAAAGGCGAAGGTGTTTTTAGATGATAAAAATGGCTGGACCATTTACACGGCCGACGGCAAGCCGTCGGCCCAATGGGAAATCATGGTTCTGGTGACCGAGGACGGCCACGAAGTCCTGGCGTATTGATCCGATACGCTAGCAGTGATTCCAGGTGAGGATGTCGTCCAACGGCATTCTCGCTTTTTTACGAGGGGCGCCTTCCTTTGCGGGATAACCCACGGTGATCAGCAGACGAATGGGCTTTTCCGGCGGAATACCCAGTGCCCGGTGCATCTTTTCCTGGCTCAAGGTACCGATCATGCAGGTGCCCAGTCCCAGGTCGGTGGCTGCCAGGCAGAGGCTCATCGCCGCCATGCCGATGTCCATCTGGGCGAATTTCTGGGTGCCGTAGCGTTCCTTTACCTGAGGCATCACCTCGGAGGTATCCTCGTAAATGACGATGAAGGCCGGCACCCGGTCTCCCCAGGGACAGCCGATCAGGCCGTCGTCGTCCAGCGCCTCCACCAGTTTTGCCTTGGAATCCGCTTCATCGACGATGATATAACGCCAAGGCTGGCCGTTGCAGCCGCTGGGAGAAAGGGCGGCCAGCTCCACCAGCTTGCGCAGAGTCTCCCGTTCCATGGGACGATCCGCGTAGACGCGGCAGCTTTCCCGAGCGAATTGGAGCGCTTCGAATGTTTCGTAATTTTTCATTGGTTGATCCTCCTGTATAGAATAAAATTATTGTAACATAAATTGAAAGGAATGCATCGATTATGAAAAAAAATATGCTGGCGGCGGTGTATCGGGGAAAGGGAGTGATTCGTCTGGAGGAGCGTCCGATCCCCGAACTGCGGGAGCCGCGGGATGCCATTGTCCGGGTCATCCGGTCTACGATCTGTACCAGTGACCTGCACATTCGCGACGGAGCGGTGCCGCAGGCGGTGCCCGGTGTGATTCTGGGCCATGAGTTTACGGGAGAGGTGGTGGAAGTGGGCGCAGGGATCACCGGCCTTTTCCCCGGAGACCGGGTGGCGGCCAATTGCGAAACCTTCTGTGGAGAGTGCTGGTTCTGTCGGCGAGGATATGTCAATAACTGCGAGACCGGAGGGTGGAAACTGGGCTGTCGAATCGACGGATGTCAGGCGGAGTACGTTCGGGTACCTTATGCGGACACTGGTCTGACCCGTCTGCCGGATGGCGTTTCGGCGGAGGACGCGCTGTTTATCGGAGACATCCTCTCCAGCGGATATTTCGGAGCGGAGCTGGCGGAAATACAGCCGGGGGACACGGTGGCGGTGCTGGGAGCGGGACCGGTGGGTCTCTGTGCGGCGGAATGTGCCAAGCTTCTGGGAGCGGGACAAGTCGTTTCCATCGATCCCGATGAATTTCGTTTGAGCGTAGCCGGAGACAATGGGCTGGCGGACGTGACTCTGAATCCTCACAAAGTTGAATTGGAAGAGGAAATTAGGAAGCTTACAGGAGGGCGGGGTGCGGATTCCGTCATTGAAGCGGCGGGAGCAGAGGACACCTTTCGGACTGCCTGGAGGCTGGCTCGTCCCAACGGAGTGGTAGCACTGGTGGCGATGTATGAAGAAGCGCAGCTTCTTCCGCTTCCCGAGATGTACGGTAAGAACCTGATTTTCAAAACCGGAGGCGTAGATGCCTGCCATTGCAAAGAGCTGCTTGGGTGGATCGCAGAAGGCAGGCTGCGCACGGATTTTCTGATCACTCACCGAGGGCCGCTGGAACGGATCATGGAGGGGTATCTCATATTTGAAGAGAAGCGGGAACATTGCATCAAATGGGTGGTCACACCGCCGGAGGTCCGAGGAGCGGAACGTAATGTAACTTAGTCACCGAAACACGGCTTTCTTTCGTCATATAATGAATCAAAATCACAGTTGAATTGGAGCGAAAGGGAGCGAAACGAAATGAAAATTTGTATCGTCGGTGGTGTGGCCGGCGGGGCCAGCGCCGCAACCAGATTGAGAAGATTGGACGAAACGGCGGAAATTGTGCTGTTCGAGAAGGGAGAACACATCTCTTACGCGAACTGCGGCTTGCCGTATTATATCGGAGGAATTATCAAGGAGAGGGACTCTTTGATCGTAACCAAACCCCAGCTATTGCGTCAGAGATTTTCGGTGGACGTAAGAACGGAAAGCGAGGTGCTTTCCATCGATCGGGAGAACAAAACCTTGACGGTGCGGAATCACCGGACCGGTGAAACTTATGCGGAAGGCTACGACCGACTGATTTTGTCTCCCGGCGCGGAGCCGAAACGCCCGGTGATGCCGGGACTGGAGCTGCCCGGGGTGTTTACTCTCCGGACAGTAGCGGACACGCTGAAAATCGAGGACTTTATTCAAACGCGGAAGCTCCGTTCCGCCGTGGTGGTTGGAGGCGGTTTCATCGGCGTGGAAATGGCGGAAAACCTCAAGGAACGCGGCCTGGATGTGACCATCGTGGAATTTGCCCAGCAAGTGGTGGCACCTTTGGACCCGGAGATGGCCAATCTTCTGCATCGCCATCTGGCGGAACACGGAGTAAGCCTGCGGCTGGGCGTGGGGAT
>CAUHLX010000154.1 GCA_959606705.1 uncultured Bacillota bacterium
ATACGTCTAACAACTCCTTTCCGTAGAATTGTAATGTGAAAAATGAAAGCTGCTCTTTTTGCGAATCCGTACTATGACTATCTTCCTGATATAGCCTCCAGTATACATGTGGGCTTCCGGCCGGAAAAAAATACTCCTGCATGACATTATCGTTTTTCCCCGTAAAATAAGCTGCATCGATCCAGTTTAATCCGTCGCTGCTGTACTGCAATTTCATGTTCTTTGGTATTCCGGAATTTGCTGATCTATATACTGCTTTATACACACTCGTTTCTTTTTCAAATCTATATCCAATGTAATGCGGAGACGAGGTATTAAACGATGCACCGTATGTACTGTCATCCCGATCAAATGCCTTATACCAAGTTTGTGTACTATTGTTATACTGGGAATCGTAAACTACTTCGCCAGATGGCGTCGTATTACTCGTCATCGTCGGCACCTTAACTGCGCTGGCATCCAGTATTTCCTGTGCCGTTGGTGACATCATCATAAACTTGTACCAGTCAGGATTCCTCATTGCCTTAGATAACGCGTAACCGGACCGATCAAGCGCCGTCATTGCGACGGTTGAATTTGTCACCCCTGCCATGATCGTTCCCGTATACCGGATCATTCGGTCTACCGCCGCACTGCTGTTCATCAGTACGCCCATCGCCGTTTCGTCAGCTAGCAGGGCATCCAGTGTTGCGTAGTCGGAAGGATCCAGCCCGCCGTCTCGGATCCAGGGGGTATAGTCGTCGGATTTGAGGAGATATACATAATAATTTCGGTTCACTGTCCTACCGTAAGACCTGACATCAACATAATTTTCTATCTGGTTCTCTAGTAAAAGCGAAATGGTCCCTTTAAATTTTGAACTTCCAAAAATATTTACCTTCTCAGCAGGAATTGTTGCTCCATCATCCGATGTTACACCGATACCTGCACGTGCACTATTAGATGCTCCTACTCCATCTACTAACAGATTTAATCTTGAATAACCATTATAGTTTATCGTCCGCTGGGTAATAAAATGGCCCCCTGACCCTTCACCATTGCCAGTTATTCTTAAATGGTCTGCTTCTTTTGATAACGTGGAATCATAAATTCTACCTTGCCTCCATCCCCCTGTCACTTCCACGCACTCATCCCCATGATCATACAGCATCAAATAATCAACCCCGTGGCTGTACTTTACCTTCATCGATTCATCTGTCTTTGTCACCATCGAGTTGTCCACCCAGGCCGTATAATATTGATCCATGCTCAGGTCAGCGGTTTCATCCAAACAGCTTTCGTCCGAGCCGTTGTAGACCTCAACTCCCTCATCTAACGTGAGCGGGTATGCGTCCGAACTTCTCCGAAGGTGTACGGTCTGAGGGATTAAGAGGTCGGTGGGGTTGGTCCAGGTGAGATTCAGGCCATTAGCTCCGTGATCAAAATAAACCTCTGAAACTGACATTAACGCATTTCCTGACGACAGACTGTCACAATTCAACCCGACAAAAATATACTTCATACCAAACATTTCGGAAATATCCAAGACTAGAATCTTATCGTTTCCGTTCTCTGTCGATCCAATATAAGCCAAATCTGAATTGGAGAAATTAGGTTCGGATGAATTGAATACCCCGATAAACGCAGGCATACTAGTTGAACTTCCGCTTTTTAAACCTGTAGCATTATACTTTACGCTAAGTTTAGTATAGTGATCTAAGTTTAAAGGGCCAATTCTTTTCATGTAAAATCCTGTTCCGGTGGCTGACATTTCAAAGCTTGAATCAGATACAGTACCATGTGATCCTTTTAAATAATTCGACCATTCGCTTAAATAATCCGTATTATCTATTTTATATAAAAAATCGTTTTTTCTCTCCACCGCAAAATTCCTGATCGCCTTCGGTTCCCCAATCAAAAACGGGATGTTTCTTCTCACTCCTTCCCCGGTGGAATACAAAATTGTCCCGGCCTCGGCGGGAGAGGGAGCGGCCATTTCCAGCTCCTCCAGCCGACCACCCTGACGGTCCACCCGGTCCGACAGCCGGCGGTCGGCATCCTCACGCGCCAGCCGTTCCGCCGCCGCCTGCTCCACACCGGCCAGCAGCGCGGATTCCACATTCTTTTCACTCGCTCCGGTGGTTTCCTGAGTTTCATCCGAAAGGGAAACTCCGGAGGCCGTTCCACCCCCGTTCTCCCGGACAAACTTCACCGTGACCGCCTGATCCTCGTCCGGACGCTCCGACGGCTGGGGGATCTTGACCACCCCGGTAAACACCGGGTTAGCCCGGTCCGCCTTTCCATCCTCCAGATTGCGCAAAGCCCGGTCCAGCCGTTCCATGTTCCCGTTGTGGACCCCCACATCATAAAAGGCATCCTCCGCAGGAGTTGCCAATCCGTAATTCTCGGTTGTTTCGGCCATTACCGAATCACTTCCTCTCTCAAATCCAGATGCGTGTATCGTGATAACTGCTCATGGGTGAACGCCGCCAGGGTGGCATGCTGATTGTATTTCAGGCTCAGATCGATCACCAGATTGGCCGGGACCACCCGTCGGAGCATAGCGTCCACATCCCAGAAGTTCGACTTCGCCGTCAGCGCGATCTCCACCGTTAAGGTGCAGGTGCCCTTATCCAGCTCCACCGAATAACCCTCCTCCCCGCACAAGGTTTCCAGCTGCTGACACAGCATTCTCCAGGTGTAGGGGAGCTGCTCGTTGATCCGGGTCAATATGCGGAACTTCCGCTCCTCCGGACTTTCCGTCCCTTTGGGGACGATGCTCAGAATGGATTCCCAGCGCTCCACCCCGTTTTCCGTGGCGCTGCGGACGAACTGGTCGTTCAGCGCGTTCGCCAGGCAGGCCCAAAGCTGACTGACCTCCGGATTTTCCGCATCCGCCACATCCTGAAACTCCTTGACCACTCGAACCACTTCCGGCCAGTATCGTGAAACGTCAATCGTTCTAGGCAACCACATCACCCCGTTTCGGAATGGTGTCCGCACCCAGAGCCAGGTTTTCTTCCACCCCGTTGATCTTGGTACCGGAGATGTCCACGACCCCGGAAACGTTCAGCAGCCTGGTTTCGATCTGACTGATGCGGACCACCAGCCCCTCGCTGTCCGCCCAGCCTTTGGCCAGCTCGGAGAAATATTCATCGATGGCCTTTTCGGCGTAGGGCTTCACGTCCGCCCAACTCCACCCATCCTGATAAGTGATCGTGGTGGACAGACTGACTTCGCTTTCCGTGACACCCGCCACACGCACCGCGTGGCCGATGGGAGCGTACCCCAGGCCCTTCCCCTGATTTTCTTCCGGATCGATGGCGGTCTGAACCCGTTCGATGAGCTCTTTGCTCGGCGCGCGGGCTTCGGAATCGATGAGCACCAGCCGCACCGTACCGCCGCCGGACCAGGCGGGATAGACCTTGACCCCGCCTACGCCGGGTATGGAATTGGTCTTTTCCTTGTAATCCCTCACGTTTCCGCCGAAGGCCTGGGAATTCAAGCTGTCAAAGTACCGCTGACGCAGCGCTTCCGTGCTCTCTTCCTCCTCTCCGGGAATCAAAAGCTCCGTGAGTTCGGCGGTTTCCAGTCCTGCCAGATAATCGATGGGAATCAGCGTTCCCATCTGGCCGTTTCCAATCCGGCCGGCAGTCTCGCACTTCATCTGAAATTCTCCGTCCCGGATTTTCTTGACGGCCGCATAGTTTAAATCGCCGCAGGAAAATCGAGCTCCCAGGGGCACGTCGATGTTGAAACGCCCCTTCAATACCGCGCAGGTTGCTTCCTCGGGAACGATTCCCCGTTCTCCCGCCCTGCGGATCAAATACTCCCGGCTCTCGGTGTCCGCAAAGGATTCGTTCAGAATCCGATCCAGCTCGATATACATGAGCTGGAGCTCGGCCGCCGCCGGAGCCAGCGCATCGTAGATGATCGATCCCTGGCGCTGATCCACGTCATTGGGGACCCGGTCCAGCATCCTTTTCAGGATCATTTCATATGTGAAAGCTTCATACATCAGTAATTCACCGTCCTTTCCCAGTCGATGTCTCCGAAGATCGTGTGAACGGTAAAGGCCACCCGGACCGTTCCGCGTTTTATGGTTTCAAACGCAAAGGAATCCACGCTCAAAATCCGGTCGTCCTGGGTCAGCGCCTCCGCGATCCTCCGCTTCAGCTCGGGAAACACGTAGGATTTCGACTTTCCCAGCAGATCTGCCAGCTCAATCCCATAACTCCAGCTGTAAATCGCGTATTGGTACCGTTCCGTGTTCACTATTTTATAGATGGCCTGTTTCATGGCTTCCAGCCGGTCCGTGTCATCGTAAATCCGTCCCTTTTCGATGTCGATCCGGTAGGTGCGGCTGGTCTGAGGTTCCGCCATGGTAAAATCTTTTCTCAAATCATCTTCTACTTGTGGAATCATATTCACACCACCCGATCCAAAACAATGTAGCGCTGCCCGCCCTGAGTCCGGGCCATCAGCACGGTTTCCCCGGCCTTCAGCCTGCCGCGGACCGTAAAGGCGGTGGGGTTCGGGGCATGATCTACGTTCATCTCCACCTCGTAGTCCGTCACGCCGCGCGTGAGGATCAGAAAGGGGTCCTTCAAAATCTGCTTCTGGTCCACTCGAATCTCCAGGGGGTCCGGAGAAACCACGGTCCCGAAGGTGAAATTCACCGGCTTGCTCGCTTCCACCGCCTCGGTGGCGGCCTGTTTGATAATCTGTACCATATTAGGCACTGAAATCACCTCCAATTAAAGTCAAATCCATGAAATGGGTGTCCGCCGACAGGGTGTGCTTCACCTTTTCCACGATCATGTAAGTGTTAGCCACCACGTCGCCCAGGTCCAGGGTCACGGGAACGGAAGAACCGCCGCGGACCCGGATATCGCCCAGTGCTTTCGATACGCTGAGATTTCGGGTTTTCCGATTGTACAGCGACAGCATGGAATCGGCTCGGGCCTTGATATTGACCTTGTTGTTTACCGTTTCGTAATACTGCAGCACCCCCCAGCGCTTGATGGAATTTTCATCGGAGGCTTCCTCCACATCCGTGCGCTTGGTGTTCTCGTCCTGATGTCCCAGCCAGATCCGGTTATAGGTATTGCTGTCGATGCTGCTGGAGTAATCAAAATTCTCCGCCGCCTCCGGATAGATCAAGACGTCCAGCCGCATGGCTTCGATCTTTTTCAAGGTCAGCAGGCCGAACTCATCGTACAGCACATACATCTCCCTCTTGTTTTTCAAGGTTTCATCCAGCGCGTACTTGATCATATCAAATAGAGTCTGGTTGTCCTCCCTTCGTTCCCGGATCACATAACCCGTTTCCTCAAGGTTTCCGTATTTCAGCCGAAAGTCATCCGCCAGATTTCGGATAAGACCGCTGGCCGTGAGATTTTGATACTCGAGAACGCTCTTGTTCTTCAGATAACGGAGCTGATCATAGGCCGTTACCCCGATCAGTCCGTCCTTATTGCGTTTCTTGGTGAACACAAACCCGAAAAAGACATTCGTGCCGTCCACGGACAGCGCCACGGCATTGCCCTCTTGAAAGTTCAATGAGGCGTCCTTCCTCACGGAAAACGTCAGCTTGCCGGGCACTCCCTGGCGCTCTGTTTCCCAGGTCAGGGAGTCCTCCGTCTCGGGCTGATAGATGGTCTTCCCGTTTTGAATCCTCAATTCCAGCTTAGGCAAGGCGGATCACCTGCCCCGGAACGATTTCATTGGGATTGTGAATCCCGTTCAGCCTGGCAATTTCGGCGTATTTGCTTCCGTCACCCAACGCTTTGCGGCAGATGGACCACAGGGTGTCGATCGTGTCGACCACCCAGGCGGTTTCCGGGCTTTTCGCCGGCCGCTGTTCCTCCACCTGCAAGGCGGGAACCCCGGAAGCGGTGTTTTCTACCACCGTTACGAGCTTGGTCCCGTAATCGGGCGCTTCCTTCAAATTGACGGAGACCATCAGATCGAAACCGTTCTTGGCCTCCTCCGTAACGGAATAGTCCTCCAGCAGTACCTTCATATTGGTGTCGAAGCTGAGCTGTCCCCCGGGCAGCCTGCGATTCACCTTGAAGTAGAAGGGCTTTTTTTCCACCTTTAATTTTTTCAAAACCTTTAAATAGTAATCCGGAGTATGAAATCCGTCCGGATAGACCGCAAACGGATACCGCACCGCCGGTAATAGGGCCTCGAAGCTGAACTCCGACAGCCCGGGAAGCTTGGCAATGTTGATGGCTCTTCCGGAAATGAGATTCACGGTTTCATTTTGATTGGCGATTTTTAAGCTCAGCTTTTCCGGTGCGACCGGAAGCCGCAGCTCCTCTAAAAGAAATTCATACATTTTTACACCCCCTCTGCCGCGGCCAGCAGCGTTTCATAGGTCTTATCCTCCAGTTGGGAGATCACTCCGTCGATGTCCAGTCCGCTGTTGATGCTGGCCGTGGTATTCATGGAAACGCTCAGCTCCGCGGTGGTGAACCGATTGATCACGTCCCGTTCGGCTACGTCTCTGAGATACTTCACGTCCTCTGCGGAAAGCTCCATGCTGTCCGCCATGAGACCGGTGTTTTCGGCGGTCGCCGCCATGCCCTGATTCAGCGGGCTGTCCCCGGCTCCGTATCCCTGGGGCTCATAATTCGGCTGGGAATTGGCTTTCTGCTCATTCTGAGCTGCCTTTCGATTGGCGGAATCAATCTTCGCTTGGTCGATTTCAGCCTGACGCCGCACCTTGTTTTGCTCCGCGGCTGCTTTCATTTTAAGAATTGTATTTTGATGCTCCTTTATCTGGGAATCAACCGCGGCTTTTTGGTTGGCGAGCTCCTCGTTTTCCAGCCTTTGCTTGGCTTCC
>CAUHLX010000155.1 GCA_959606705.1 uncultured Bacillota bacterium
CTGACCAAAGCACAGGTGAACAAGATCGCTTCCATGGCTCAGAACGGACTGGCCCGCACCATTCGCCCGGTTCACACCAGCGCGGATGGCGATACGGTGTTTGCTCTGGCCACGGGAGAAGTGGAGGTTCAGCCTGACGCGGTAGGAACGCTGGCCGCCGAGGTGATGGCTCGAGCCATCAATCGGGCGGTTCGCATGGCCAGACCGGCATATGGACTGAAAGCCGCCGCCGACTTTTCAAGATGATCGTTTTATGACTCAGATCATAATTTTATGGAAAATCGGTTTCCGCCGTTCAAAGGTGGCCACTTGATCCAGACCCGCAGCCAAGATCATTTGCTCCGCACGCAGGAAGCCTTCGCCTACGTCCTGTGTCACGTGGGCGTCGGAACCGATGGTGATGATCTCGCCGCCCAGACGCACGTATTCCTTGAGAATTTCCGGCGTGGGAGTGGTGATTCCATTCATGTCCCGGCGGAAGCAGGAGGTGTTGATCTCCAAGCCCTTGCCATCCGAGACGATTTGGCGCAGGATTTCGTCGGTCAGGTCCCGACAGCAGGAGGGGTCCGCTTGAACCGGAGCGTAGCGGTCGATGAGATTGAAATGACCGATGACGTCGTAATCCCGGTATTGCTTTAAACAGATCAGCATGTCTTCATAAAAAGCCCGGTCAGCGTTTTCGGGGGTGCGTCCTTCGTAAAAGTTGGGCAGATCCACGGCCCAGCCGCAGGCGCAGTGAAAGGAACCGATGATGAAATCATAGGGATATTGCCGGACCGCTCTCCGGCTTTCCTCAAGAGCCTGCTTTTGGATTCCGATTTCCAGGCCGCTGCGCACGAGAATCCGTCCTCGGTATTCCTCCTGACGAAGAACCATTTCTTCCTGATAGGCGGGCTCGTCCAGCCAAAAGGTCCAATCGGGATCGCGGTAATCGGGATCATAGTGATCCGTCAAGGCAATTTCAGTCAGACCCTTTGCAATCGCCGCTTCAATCATTTGAGACATGGGGACGCTGCCGTCCTCGGAATAATCGGTATGTAAATGAAAGTCATACATCGTTTTTTCTCCTATCTTTTTTCTCTGTGATTATAACATCAGCGCATATAAAAAAACAAGCCTGCTTGATAGGAAGCAGGCTTGTTTTCAATTGCAGTCGATGCAAAACGGCATTAGAGAATATAGCCGATGACGAACAGAAGAATCGACAGGCAGAATACGGCGTAAGCGCCGATTCTCCATCTCTTGAACTGACGGTCCAGAGCGGCTTTCTCTTCCACGGTGGGCGGAGTGGTCTGCAAAGTGAGCAGTTCCAGATCGATGGCTTCCTGAGGAATCGGGCGTTTTCTCACATAGAAATAGTAATAAATAATACACAGCACCGAAAGAATGATGTTGTAGGGAAGAGCGTTGACATCCACACCCAGAACCATCAGAACCAAGTATACGCAGATGCTGAACACGGCGCCGAATTTTCCGAAGGGAACCTTCCAAGGACGTTCCAGATCCGGCTCTTTCTTATAGAGTCCCAGATAGGAGATGTAGCCGATGATATAGCAGATCATCTGTGAGCACGCGCACATGGCCGCGATCACCGCGATCGATCCGGTGGAAATCAAGAGGATTGCCACGATACCTACGGTGATGACGGAAACGTAGGGGCTCTTGTATTTCGGGTGCAGCTTGCCAAAGATCTGGGGGAAGCAGCCATCCTCCGCCATGATATACATGTAACGCGCGGGACCTGTCACACAAGGATTCATCGTGGAAAAGTCTCCGCCGAAGGTGATTCCTAAGCATAGTATGATAAATGGAACCCCCACGATACCGGCGGCCTGCATCGCGTCTGCGAACGGAGCCTCCGCGGTAGCCAGCATGGGGATGTCTTTCAACGGGGTTAGTCCGACGAGGAACCACTGGAACAGCGCGTTGACACCGAAGACGATGAAGGGCGAAATCGTCAGAGCCCGGGGCAGAGTAATCTGCGGGAACTTCACTTCGGCGCCCATGCCGACGACGGTTTCAAAACCTGCGAAGCACCACCATACCATGACGATGGTCTTAGCGAAGGCGGTGATTTCGTGAGGTACGCCGGAAAGAATGGGCAGGAAGTTTCCAAACTGCATATCCTTAATTACCATGGCGAACCAGACGAGGGACGCGCCCCAGAAGAAGAACATGAAAGCGTTTTGCCATTTGCCGGCAAATTCGATGCCGAAGTAGTTGATGGAAACAAAGACGACCATCAGGATACAGGCGATGATGCGGTGATCCACATTAAAGTCGAAGCCCAGCGCTTTCATCAGCCAGGTGAAATAATTGGCGAATGCCAGGGCCTCGGAACCGCCGATCCCGATTTGGGCCACGGTGTAGTGCCAGCTGCAAAATACCGCCACGGGATAGTTGATCCCGCGCTTTGCGTAAGCGTATGTACCACCGGCTAACGGCAGGGTTGCGCCCAATTCCCCGTAAATGGCGGAGGGCCATAATACCAATAGAAAAGCGATAATGGTCGCTACGATGACGGAGCTGCCCATTACGCCCACTTGTGAGGAGCCTACTGTGAACAGGCCGACGCCAATAACAGCGCCAGCCGTAATCGTTACACATTCCGGTAGGCCAAGAGCACGAGTTAATTGCTTGTCCGAAGTGTTCATTGTTTGCCTCCTTTGATTTAAAATAAATGAATTAAAAAAGTAAAAAAGGGGCGGATCTATCTTCTGCAGGAAACAGGTGATAAATCCAAAAAACTACAATCAGCGGTTCGACTACGCCGTTGTAGTTTAAAGACAATTCATTATACGATTAAGAGACGGGAAAAAACTAGCACAAATCGGAAAAAATAAAAGGGAATTCTGAAAAAAGGACTATTCTCAATTGCCTATCAATTCCGTTTTGTACTAGTAACCGATTCGAAAGAGGGGCATAATGAGAAAGTAAGGAGAAGAGGGATGTCATACATAATCAGCGAGAAACAATTGGACACCGAATTAGAGAGCAGACCTAAGTATATTCCGTACTTGCAGACGGATTTGCCCGATGTCAATCTCCAGCGCAAAATCATAATCAGCGGACATCCGACTTATGACTGGATCTCCGACTGTTTTGAAATTACCTCGAGTAAAAACGGGTTCTATACTCCGATCACGCGCTATCGAAGGCCGGTGGAAGCGGAAAAAGAGGAACCGCTTCATTTTCCCATCATTCCGGACGGCTGTGTTTCCATCGTGTTTTTGTTGAGTCGAAACGCGACGACCGCGAAGGTCTGCGGCACGGTGACGGAGCTGCGAAATTTATCTTTTTTGGAGCATGATGCTGCTTTTGTGATTCGTTTTCTACCCGGAGCGGCAGGAGCTTTAATTGAGGAACCGGCGTTTCATTTGACGGACCGGGCGCTGCCGGCGGAGGCGGTGATTCCGGATTGGAAGGAGCTGCTCAATTCAATCTCCTGGGCCGGGACGTTTCATGAGAGAAACTTGGTCACCTCCCGATTTTTTCGGGAAAAGATGGAACGTAGAAATCAAACGCCCACCGCGGTGAACCATTTGGTTCAATTCTGTGTGAATTATATTTTTCGCCGACGAGGAATCGTGAAGATTTCCGCACTGGCGGAGGAAACCGGCTACAGTCAGCGTTATCTCAGCAATGTTTTCGATCGCTGGATCGGAGTTTCTCCGAAAACTTACAGTGAAATCATACAATTGCAGTGGTCGTTGTCCGTCATTCGCTCCAGAGAGGAAAAAGCCCTGATCAATACGGCGCTTTCCAGCGGGTATTTCGACCACGCGCATATGAATCGAATGTATCGCCGCTTTCTGCACTGCACTGCCGGCACATTCAAAAAAAAGGGTTTGGAAGCTTCTATGATCAGAGAGGCTTCTCCGTATCTGATATAAAATAATTTGACGCAGCGAAGGATGTTGAAAGGGAGGTATGACAGTTGGCTAGGAAATTTTATATGGGGTTGGACCAGGGGACCACGGGAACGACTGCCTTGCTGTTGGACGATCAGTGGAATGTGGCGGGAAAAGGCAACCGGGAACACAAGCAAATCTATCCCAAGCCGGGTTGGATCGAGCACGATCCCCTGGAGATCTGGCACGCGATTCTCGATTCGGTGCAGATGGCTTTGAACGATGCCCATGCCCGGCCGGAGGAAATCGCCTGCATCGGTCTGGACAATCAAGGCGAGACCGTGGTGGTCTGGGACCGTCTGACCGGTGTTCCGATCTACAACGCGATCGTCTGGCAGGACCGGAGAACCGCTCGTTATGCGGATTCCCTAACGGAGAAGTACGGAGTCTTGATTCGGGAAAAAACCGGATTGATGATCGATTCCTATTTCAGCGCCACTAAAATCAAGTGGATTTTGGACAACGCGGAAGGGGCCAAGGAAAAGGCCAAGGCCGGTCGTCTGCTAGCCGGTACCTTGGACAGCTGGATGATCTGGAAGATGACTCATGGCAAGGTTCATGTGACGGATTACTCCACGGCGTCCAGAACGATGCTTCTAAATATTCATACCGGTCAATGGGATGATGAAATATTGGAAATATTGGAGATTCCCAAAAGCATGCTGCCGGAGATCTGTGACAGCTCCATGGTTTACGGTCATACGGACCCGCTGGACTTTTTCGGAGCGCGAATTCCCATTTCCGGCTCGGTGGTGGACCAGCAGGCGGCGCTGTTCGGACAGGCCTGCTACACGCCGGGCAGCATCAAAACCACTTATGGAACCGGCTGCTTTATGTTGATGAACACCGGAGAAAAGCCTGTTTATTCTCAAAACGGACTGCTGACCACCGTGGCCTGGGGACTGGATGGCAAGATGACCTTCGCTCTGGATGGAGGAATTTATATCGCGGGAGCGGCCACACAATGGCTGAGAGATGGGTTGAAGATCATCGAGAGTGCTTCCCAGACCGAGGCAATGGCCCTCGAAGCAGGCGGCAACGGAGGCGTATACTTCGTTCCCGCATTTGCCGGACTGGCGGCGCCTCACTGGGATTCCTACGCTAGGGGGATGATCATCGGAATCACCGGCGGAACCACCAGAGAGGAGCTTGTCCGCGCCACTCTCGAGTCCACCGCTTATCAAGTGAAGGATAATTTGGATGTCATGAATATGGACGCCAGCATTCCCATTGAGATCATGAGAGCGGACGGGGGTGCCGTGGCCAACAATTTCCTGATGCAGTTCCAAGCGGACATTTTAGGGATCGCGGTAGACCTTCCCGAGATTACGGAAACCACCGCTCTGGGAGCCGCATATCTGGCGGCTTTGGGAATCGGAGAATTCCAATCCATTCATGATCTGGAGAGCAACTGGAAGCTGGCGAAACGATTTGAACCGAAGATGAGCGCGGACGAGAGGGAAACGCTTCTCTACCACTGGCACAAGGCGGTGGAGCGTTCTAAAAATTGGATCGAAGATTAATAAGGATCGACGGGAATCGTCGAAAAGCATATCCCAAATACAAAACCGCGAAAGAAGCGTTTTCCTTCGCGGTTTTGTTATCTCTTAAGTGAGGAGAGATGTAATTTGCTATTTGATGCAGTCGGCCAGAACCTTCAAGAATTCATGGCAATCGTCCTCGTAGATTTCGCCCATGTTGGCAACCTGGAACATTCCCATTTTTTCATAGGGGCCTTTTCCCTTGTAAACCACGTAGCCCTTATCCTCCATGGCTTTGAGGAACTGATCGAGGTCTTTGCCTTCGGGGAGGAAAACGGAGGTTACGGTGCTGGACATCTGATCTTCGGGCAGAAGCATTTTCAGTCCCAGCTCCTTCAAGCCTTTCCGCAGGATCGCCGCACAGCTCTGATAACGGTTTACCTGACTGGCCAGACCTTCGTCCAAAATATTAGTCAAAGCTTGATTCAGCGCCCAGAATAACGTCACATTGGGAGTGTTGGGGGTCTGATGGCTGGATTTGGCGCTGGCATAGTGCTTCGCCAGATTGAGGTAAACATTCTTGCCCTGCTCGGGTGTCAGAGAGGCGAGAACCTCTTCTTTGCCGCAGAGATAAGCGGAGCCGGGGAAGGCGCCCACACATTTGCCGCCAACGGAGGAGGCCAGGGTGATATTGCATTCCGGCAGACTGATCATTTCGCCGCCGGCGGCGGAAACGCAGTCCACATAGAACCATTTGTCATATTTTTTACAGAGCTCACCCACCGCTTTCACAGGATTGATCATGCCGGTAGAGGTTTCGTGATAAACCATAGCCACTACTTTGACTTTCGGATTCGCTTTGATCAGTTCCTCGATCTTGTCCACTTCGGGATAGTGGGCCCAGTCAAACGAAGCTTCGACCATGGGGATTTGATATTTGCGGATGATTTCTTCCAGACGCTCGCCGAACACGCCGTTTTTAATCAAAAGCACTTCTTCACCCGCTTTAAAGAGGGAGGAGAGGGCGGTTTCGTTGGCGGAGGTTCCGGAACCTGATACGATTACGGAATAATAGGAATCGTCCGCTTGGAAAAGACGATTGATCTTGGCTTGTGTGTCAACGAACATCGCCTCGAATTCGGCGCCGCGATGACAGATGTCGTAATGCATCAGAGCTTCGCGTACATTGTCTTTCACCATGACCGGGCCGGGACTGAATAATTTGGGTTTACTCATGGGGTATCTCCTTTCACGCTCCTAGAAATAGGATAAAACAGAACAAGTGTCTCAACGATAGTTTCCATTCACCTCAAAGTATACAATGGAATCATAGATTGTCAAATAAAAACCCGGCTTTTTAGGAAAAAGAAGAAGTGATAAAAGAAATAATCCGAAAGATTTGATCCGATTA
>CAUHLX010000156.1 GCA_959606705.1 uncultured Bacillota bacterium
CAGACCTTTCGTGGTGTTCGACACACTGCGCAAATATCTGGAGTATCGGGGAAACCATGTGAAATTCGTGCAGAACTTCACGGACGTGGACGATAAGATCATCAACAAAGCGAGAGAAGAGCACAGCACGGCCCAGGAGGTCGCGGATAAATACATCGAGGAATATTACAAGGACGCCGGAGCGCTGAACGTGCGCAAGGCCACGGTCCATCCCAGAGTGACGGAGAACATGAATGAGATCATCGCCTTCGTGAAGGACCTCATCGACAAGGGGTTTGCCTACGAGGTGGACGGAGACGTGTACTACAGCACCAGGAAGTTTGAAGATTACGGCAAGCTGTCGGGTCAGAACATCGAGGATCTGGAGTCCGGAGCGCGGATCGAAGTGGGCGAAAAGAAACAGGACCCGCTGGACTTCGCCTTGTGGAAAGCGCAGAAGACGGACGATGAGATCGCCTGGGATTCGCCTTGGGGCAAGGGGCGGCCGGGCTGGCACATCGAGTGCTCGGTGATGTCTACCAAATATCTGGGTGAAACCATCGACATTCACGCGGGCGGTCAGGATCTGACCTTCCCCCATCATGAAAATGAGATCGCTCAGACGGAGGCGGAGACCGGAAAGCCCTTCGCCAACTACTGGATGCACAACGGCTACATTACCATCGACAATGAAAAGATGTCCAAATCGAAGGGGAATTTCTTTACGGTGAGAGATATTCTGCAGGACTATGACGGGGAAGTGATTCGGTTTTTCCTGCTCTCCGGTCATTACAGAAGCCCCATCAACTTCAGCCGCGAGCTCATGGATCAAGCCAAGAACGGCTTGGCCCGGATGCAGAACGCCAAGAACAATTTAAAACATCTGATCGCGAACGGCGAAGGCGCCATGACCGACGGGGAGAAGGAAAGCCTGGCCGCCATGGGCCGCCGGCGGGAGGAATTCATTTCCTACATGGATGACGACCTCAATACGGCGGACGCCATCAGCGCGGTTTTCGAGCTGGTGCGGGACATCAACAGCGCGGCGAAGGACGGGGCCGGCAAAGAATTTGCTCAGGAATGTCTGAAGCTGCTCACGGAGCTGACCGACGTGCTGGGGCTTTTGCAGGAAAGCGGCGTCGAGGAACAGATCGACGATGAAATTCAAAAGCTGGTAGACGAGCGCCAGGCGGCCCGCAAAGCCAAGGATTTCGCCCGGGCGGACGAAATCCGCGATCTTCTGAAAGCGCGGGGGATCACCCTTGAGGATACTCCTCAAGGCGTTCGGATCGTGAAGGAATAGGAAGGTTTCCGGAAGGCGAGCTTATGAAATTCAAATACGACAACAAATATTTATACTGGGGGGTCACGGCGTTTTCGGTGATCTGCTGCAGTGTGATGTTCTTCTTCCTGATTTACCGCATGGATGTGGTGAAGGAAGTGCTGGACCTGATTCTCAGGGTGCTGTCTCCGATTATCTACGGGCTTGCCATGGCTTATTTGCTCACGCCGATCTACAATTTTTTCGAGTATAAATGTTATCGCCTGCTTCGAGGGCGTCTCAACTCGGAACGGGTGGAGTGGGGCACGGCTCGATGTGTGAGCACCATCTTCACCATCACGCTGGCGCTGTCCGTGGTCGCTACGGTGATCGGCATGATGCTTCCCCAATTGGTGGAAAGCATGATCAACGTGGCGGAGAGCATGCCGGGAAACATCAGCAGGCTCAACCGCTGGCTGAATGAGCTGCTGATTCAGCGGCCCGAGCTGGCCGACCCGGTCAACGCCCTGGTTAATCGAGCGATGCGGCAGGCGGATTCGTGGCTTCAGACGGAGTTTATTCCTAATATTACTTCGATCGTGGCGGGGGTGTCCACCAGCATCATGGGGGTGGCCAACGCGATCATGGACCTGCTGGTGGGAGTCATTATCTGCGTGTACGCGCTGAACAGCAAGCGAACCTTCGCGGCGCAGGGCAAGAAAGTAATCTACAGTCTGCTCAGCCGCCGCCGGGCAAATTCGCTTATTGAGGATATTCGATTCACCCATAAGACCTTCGGCGGATTCATCTACGGAAAGCTGCTGGATTCGCTGATTATCGGGATCTTGTGCTTTGTCTGCATCAGTCTGATGAAAATGCCCTATGTGATGCTGATCAGCGTGGTAATCGGGATCACCAATATCATCCCCTTCTTCGGACCCTTTATCGGAGCCATTCCCTCGGCGCTGCTGGTGCTGACCGTGTCTCCCCTTCAGTGCGTGTATTTCCTGGTTTTCGTGCTGATACTGCAGCAGGTGGACGGAAACATCATCGGGCCGAAAATCCTGGGCGATTCCACGGGACTGACCAGCTTTTGGGTCATCTTCGCCATTTTGCTGGGAGGCGGATTGTTCGGATTCCCGGGCATGGTTCTGGGCGTTCCGGTCTTCGCGGTGATTTACGCCTTCATCAGCCGCCACATCGACCATTCACTGCGCAGGAAGGGACTGCGGACGGAAACGAAGGCTTACTTAAAGCTGGACCATGTGGACGTGGAAACCGATAACTACGTGGAGCGCAAGGGCGGTGTTTCATAGCCTCACGGCGGGAGCGGTTCGGAAAAGGAGCGGGGAAAATGAAGCTTTTGATTCTCAGCGATACGCACGGCCGGATCGAGGCGGCGGAAGAGCTGTATGGACGGCTGACCGGAATCGATCGAATACTGCATTTGGGAGATCTGACCACTGACGCCTCCCGATTGGCGGCGGATTTGGGGGTCGAGGTGATTTCCGTTCCGGGAAATATGGATGGTTCTTTTTCCAAGGGGGATCATCAGGTGCTGGAGACGGAGTGGGGCCGGATTCTGCTGGTTCATGGGCACATGCATCAGGCCAAAAGCGGTTTGCTGAAACTTCGGTATCAGGCGGAGGAATCGAATTGCGGCGCGGTGTTCTTCGGACACACCCACTCCCCTCTGTGGATCAAAGAGGACGGAATATACTTTCTCAATCCCGGAAGCCTGTCGCTGCCTCGGGGCGGAACGCAGGGCTCCTATGCCATTGTTCACACGTCGGCGGAAGAGCTGGAAGCGTCGGTGCTGTATTTGCCCCGAAAAAGGTGAAACCGATCGATGTTTGATCCGGTGATTTACGAAGAGGAAAAGAGCGCTTTGAGCAGACGGCCAACCGTCAAGGCTCGAGGCGTTTTCTTTTTCCCCGCGGCCGGAGCTTCCCGAGGCTGACTTTAGCCTTGACGTTCCAGTGGACAAAAAATATAATGAAATCAAATAGTTTGACGATCAAAGTATTTTTGATAGGAGGGACAATTTGGGGATAACGGTAACAGGAACGGGCAGAGCGCTGCCTGCTCTTAAGGTGGATAATAAGGAGCTGGAAAAGCTGGTGGACACCAGTCACGAGTGGATCGTTTCCAGAACCGGGATGGAAAACCGCTATGTGGCGGTGGAAGAGACGGGAGTGGATCTGGCTGTGGCGGCGGCGAAGAAAGCGTGCGGCTGGGAAGCCGGAGGCTGGTCGTCGATGGCGGTCGCGCCGGAAGAAATCGGACTGGTCATCGTGGCTACGGTTTCGCCGGATCAGCTGGTGCCGTCCATGGCGGCGCTGGTCAAGAAGGAACTGGGGCTGCCCAACGCGGTGGTGTTCGATCTGAACTCCGCCTGCAGCGGGTTCGTGTATTCCGCTTGGGTAGCGGAAAGTCTTATGAAGGCAGGGCTCTCGGGAACGCCTACCAATCAGATCGATCGAGCTTTGGTCATCGGAGTGGAACGGCTGTCCCGGATCGTGGATTGGACGGATCGCGGGACCTGCGTTCTCTTCGGAGACGGAGCGGGAGCCATGGTGCTTTCGAGAATCCGCCGGCCGGAGGGAATTCTAGGCAGCTTCTTTAAAAATTACGACGATGAGGGAGGCGCTCTGGCGGTGGGCATGGATTATCCCCGCACGCCTTTTGATCCGCAGGGAACCGCGGCGGGTGCCGCCGGCGGAGAACGGCAGCTGAAGATCCGTATGAACGGCAGCTTGACTTATAAGTTCGCGGTTCACGCCTTGGTGGAAGTGATGAGGGAGGTTCTGGACCGCACCGGGGTCAGCGCGGACGAAGTGGCGTTTTACGTACCCCATCAGGCAAATCTGAGGATCATCAAATCCGCGGCGCAGAGAATGAAGCAGCCCTTGGAAAAATTTCAGATGAATATGAGTCAGACGGGCAATACCTCCGCGGCCAGCGTGCCCATGGTCCTGTCCGAGCTGATGGAAAGCGGCAAAGTGAAAAACGGCGACAAGATCATGATGGCTGGTTTCGGCGGAGGTCTTTCCGCGGGGGCCATCCTGTTCGAGGCGGTATCGGAGCCGCAGTCCGGTCTCGGTGAAAAAGCCAAGGTATCGTCCGGCTATCTTCGGGCGCTGATGAATGAAAGCGACAGAATGTAACGTACTATAGTCACTGAAAAGGAGAGAATCATTATGACTAAGAGAGCTGTGATCACTGGTTTGGGAGCGGTTACTCCCCTGGGGAACAACGTTGTGGATTTTTGGGAAAGCATCAAGGCCGGGAAAAACGGAATTGCCGAAATCACTCACTTCGACCCGTCCGATCAAAAGGCGATCATGGGGGCGGAAGTGAAGAATTACGAACATCCGGACCGTCGGGAAGGCAAACGGATGGATCTGTTCTGCCAGTACGGCGTGACCGCCGCGAGGGAAGCGCTGACGGACAGTGGACTGGAAAGCGGAGTCAACATCGACGAGGGGCGGTTCGGAGTCATCGTCGGCAGCGGAATCGGCGGGATTATGACCATTGAAAAGGAAGTCGCCCGGGCTCTGGAAAACGGAATCAAGCGGGTTTCGCCGCTGATGGTGCCCATGGTCATCGGAAACATCCTGGCGGGACACGTATCCATGGCTGCCAAGGCCAAGGGAGAGAGCTTAGGCGTGATCACCGCCTGCACCACGGGAACCAACGCGGTGGGCGAAGCCTTCCGCCAGATTAAACACGGCTATGCGGACGCAGTGATTGCAGGAGCGTCGGAGGCGTCCTTCGCGCCGGTATCCTTCGCGGCGTTTGCCAACATGACCGCGCTGTCCACCAGAACGGACCCCGACCGCTGTTCCACCCCCTTTGACAAGGAACGGGACGGATTTGTCATGGGCGAGGGTGCCGCAATGCTCATCGTGGAGGAACTGGAGCACGCCAAGGCCAGAGGTGCCAAGATCTATGGCGAGGTAGTGGGCTACGGAAGCACCTCGGATGCCTATCACATCACCATGCCCGATCCGGCGGGAGAGCAGCCTGCGCGGGCGATGCGCCTGGCACTCGACGAAGCGGGGATCGCTCCGGAACAGCTTTCTTATATCAATGCACACGGAACCTCCACTCCGTACAACGATTCCACGGAGACCAAGGCGATCAAGGCGGTCTTTGGAAAGGCGGCCTATGATATTCCGGTGAGCTCTACCAAGAGCATGACCGGACACGCCTTGGGAGCCGCCGGCGCCATGGAGGCGGTGATCTGCCTGAGAGCGCTTCAGGAGGGAGTCATTCCTCCGACCATCAATCTGCGGGTGCCGGACCCGGAACTGGATCTGGATTACGTTCCCGACCACGCCCGGAAGGCCGAGCTGACTTACGCGCTGTCCAACTCCTTCGGATTTGGCGGACACAATGGCTGTCTGCTGTTCGCCAAGTGGGCGGAATAAGCCAAAGGTTCGATGGAAAGCGATATGGCGAATGAATAGAGAGACGGCAAAACAACTGAATGACCGGATGGTGGAAATTTTCAACGGAGTACTGGAAATCGAGGGGCAGGTGCTGCAGAGGGCCAGCGCTCATCGGCTTTCCGTGACGGAAATCCACACGCTGGACGCCATTGGGATCGGAAGGACCAAGACCATGACACAGGTAGCCTCGGCGCTGCGGATCAGCGTCAGCACGCTGACCATCGCCATGGGCCGCCTGGAAAAGAAGGGCTTTGTCCGGCGTTTTCGCGTGGAGGAGGACCGGCGGATCGTCAAGGTGGAGCTGACGGAAATCGGTAGAGACGCCGTGCGGGAGCACGAAAATTTTCATCTGGAAATGGTGGCCGACGCGGTGAAGGATTTGAATGAAGAAGAGCAGGAGCTGCTGCTTCAGTCGCTGGACAATATCGGCGCTTTTTTTCAGAGGAAGAAAATCCACACGATCCGAGATCCGAAACTGGTCAAGCTGGAGCCGCTGAACCTGGGGGGACGGAACATCCCGGTGCCGATTTTTCAGGGCGGTATGGGGATCGGGATTTCCTTGGACCGACTGGCGGCGGCAGTCTCGGCCTGCGGGGGAGTCGGGGTGATCTCGGCGGCACAATCCGGTTTTATGGAAGAAGACTTTTATACCGATCCGCTGGCGGCCAATACGCGTGCGCTCAAGAGGACGGTTCGCGCCGCCCGGAAACGGGTGGAGGGCATTGCGGGCCGCGGCCCTATCGGCGTAAACATCATGTGCGTGGGCAGTCATTACGATGAATTGGTTAAGGCGGCGGTGGAAGCCGGGGCGGAACTGATCATTTCGGGTGCCGGCTTGCCCACCGGACTTCCGGGATGCTGCCCGGATCGTCGGGTAAAGCTGGTTCCCATCGTCTCCTCGGCCAGAGCCGCCTCGATTATCATGAAGAACTGGTCTAAAAAATTTGACCGAGTCCCTGATGCTCTGATCTTTGAGGGTCCTTTGGCCGGCGGCCATTTAGGATTTAAGGAAAGTCAGCTGGAAGAAGCGCAGGAGCACTTTTATCAAACGATTTTCGAGATCCGTCAGGCGGCGGCGGACTACGGAGGC
>CAUHLX010000157.1 GCA_959606705.1 uncultured Bacillota bacterium
AGCCGACCGGGTGGTGATTATGGAGCGGGGAAAGATCGTGCTGTCGGGCACGCCGGTGGAGGTGTTCACCCACGGAGAACAGATTCGGAAAATGGATCTGGCGGTGCCTTTTACGGTGGAGCTTTCCCAGCGCCTGCGGGAACGGGGGCTTCCGGTGCCTTCGGACGTGGTGGAGGAGCCGGAGCTGGTGGAATTTTTACTGAAGAGAGGGAAAACGGCCAGCACGCAGGGAACGGAAAGGGCCGAGATGGCCGGGAGGTCCGGTTGGGAAAGCGATTCGGCGGGAGCGGTGAATTTCACGAGCTCCGCCGGTTCGACGGGGCGCACCGATTCCGCGGGAGCCGACGATTCCATGAGCTCCGGCTCGGGAAAACCCGTTTCCGTGGAGGTACGAGGACTAACGCATGTTTACAGCGCGGGAATGCCCTTTGAGACAGTGGCCTTGGACGACGTGAGCTTTGAGATCGGAGAGGGTGAGTTCGTCGGCTTGATCGGACATACGGGCTCCGGCAAGTCCACGCTGATTCAGCATCTCAACGGACTGCTTAAGCCCACCTCCGGGCGGATCGTGGTGGATGGAGCGGACATTACCGGAAAGGATGTCAAGCTGCGGGACGTCCGCAGGAAAATCGGCTTGGTGTTTCAGTACCCCGAATATCAGCTGTTTGAAGAAACGGTTGAAAAGGACGTCTGCTTCGGCCCGTTAAACCTAGGGCTGTCTCAGGAGGAAGCTTTGGAACGGGCGAGGGAGGCCATCGAGCTGGTAGGGTTGGATTACGAGCAGATCGGCCGGCGATCCCCCTTCGAGCTTTCCGGCGGGCAGAAGCGTCGGGTGGCTATCGCGGGCGTCATCGCCATGAAACCTCGAATGCTGATTCTGGACGAACCCACCGCGGGACTGGATCCCAAGGCCCATGCGGATATTTTAAATATGATTCGGACCATTCACCAAAGAGAAGGAAACAGCATCGTGCTGGTTTCTCACAATATGGGTGACATCGCGGCCTTGTCGGATCAGGTCCTGGTGATGGACCGGGGCCGGCTGGCCATGCGCGGGACGCCATCGGAGGTGTTCTCGCAGGTGGAACGATTGGAAGCGTTGGGACTGGGACTGCCGCCGGCCGCCGCATTTTTACGGCGCCTGCGCCAAAGCGGCGGAGAAGTAGCCGCAAAGGCGCTGACCGTGGAGTGCGCGGAAGAAGAAATTATGACCTGGCTGAGGAGCCGTTGAAACTATGATTAGAGATATTACGATCGGACAATATTATCCCGGGGAATCCCGGATTCACAAGCTGGACCCCAGAGTGAAGATTTTGAGTACCTTTGCATTCATTATCTCGCTGTTTTTGGTGAACAATTTCGGAGGCTATTTGATTGTGCTGGCCTTTTTGGCAGTGGTGATCGGAATATCCCGGGTTCCGCTGAAGTTTATCATGCGGGGACTGAAGCCCATTTTCCTCATCATCGCCTTCACCTTTGCCATCAACATGCTGATGACTAAGGGAACGATTCTCTGGCAGCTGGGCTTTCTGACGATTACCGTAGAAGGGCTGTACAATGCCATTTTTATGGCCCTGCGCTTGATTTTTCTCATTATCGGCTCTTCGCTGTTGACCTTGACTACCAAACCCATCACGCTCACGGACGGAATCGAACGGCTGCTGTCGCCCTTTCGCCGTTTCGGTCTGCCGGCGCACGAGCTGGCCATGATGATGACCATCGCTCTGCGTTTCATCCCCACGCTCTTGGAGGAGACCGATAAGATCATGAAGGCACAGATGGCTCGAGGCGCGGACTTTGAAAGCGGAAACCTGATCGCTAGGGCGAAAAGCTTGATTCCTCTGCTGGTACCCCTGTTCATCAGCGCCTTCCGCATCGCACAGGATTTGGCTATGGCGATGGAGGCCCGCTGTTATCGAGGGGGAGAGAACCGTACACGGATGCACGCCATGCTGTTTGCTTCCCGGGACGCGGCGGCGGTTTGTCTGATGCTGCTCTATTTCGTGCTGATCGTGCTGTGGAGGGAGCTGGGACCCCAGGTGATCACTTTGATTGCGGGGATGATTCGGTGAATCGGAATACCAGATTCGTAATCGAAGCGGCCATGATCGCCGGAATCTACACCGCTCTGACCCTGGCGCTGGCCCCCTTTTCCTATGGCATCATGCAGGTGAGGGTCTCCGAGGCGCTGACCATCCTGCCTATTTTTACGCCCGCGGCCGTTCCCGGCTTGTTTGTGGGCTGCGTGCTCTCCAATCTGCTCAGCCCTTATGGCCTTTTGGATCTGATCTGCGGCAGCGCGGCCACATTGATTGCCGCGGTACTTTCCCGTAAGCTGCGGAGCAAACCGCGGCTGGTACCCTTGCCTCCGGTTTTGGCAAACGGGATCATCATCGGCGGAATGCTTTATTTTGCCTATGGGGTGCCTGTGCCGCTCCCGCTCTGTATCCTTTGGGTGAGCTTAGGAGAGCTCTTATCCTGCTATTGCCTGGGCTGGCCGCTGATGAGATGGCTGAACCACAGCCGTTCCCTTTTTCACTGGGAAGGAATACCCCGAGACGGATCCGCATAAGGATAACAGGCAGAGTGAATGCGGTTTGAAGGCGGGGAATTCCATGAGAAACAGAAAAAAACGAATTTGGACGGCGACGGTTCTGATTGCCGTTTTTCTTTTTTTGCTTTTGATTTTATCTCTCGGCGGATCTCCTTGGAAGGAGCTTTCGACTCCCAAAGGGGATCCCGGAAACGCTCCGGCCCCCTCCCCGGCTCGGAGCTCCGAAGACCGGGGCCGGGGCGTGGACCCGGAGCTGGAAGCAATCAGGGGAAGAGGAATGGAGGAGGCGGCGCGGCGGCAGGGCGGCACGCTGGACCCGGAATTGGCCCGAACCGGGTCGGAACGTCAAATGACAGGCTTTCAAGAAAATTTGAAGTATGAGAGGTACCAGCTGTCGGATGCCTATCTGGTGGTCAAAGGAGATTCCACGCACCTGCGGACGGCACCGTCCACCGAAGCGGAAACCGCCGCCACCCTGGCTCGATATGAAAAGCTCATAGATCCCGAGCCGGTGAGGAACGCGGACGGAAGCTTGTGGTATCAAGCCTGCCGGGTGGAGTTGAATGACCAGGGGCAGGAAACGGGGAAGCGGACCTACGGTTTTGTGAGCAGCCAAGTGGTGTGGTATCGTGTGTTTCAGTACGGAAAGATGATGGCCGCGCTGGAGCATGTGGAAGAGCAGCAGGAGCGGGGAATTCGGGAAGGGGCGGGAGGCCTCACCTATATCAGCAATTATAAAGACTATCACGGAGCCGCGCCTCAATATCAGGGAACGGATCAGGACGCCTCGGGGAACAGCCGCAGCCAAAGCGCGCCCGGCTATTCACAGCTGTCCGATCTTACGGAGTTTTCCTATCTCGAGGACGGAACTCTGGTGCGCTATCTCGGGGAGAGCAAGGGAAAGGACCCCAGTGGAAATCCGGCGGATTACGTTCAGGTGGAACGAGTTTCGGACGCCAAGCGGTTTTATGTCCCCAGGCGCTATATCCCGGTGCGGGCCGCGCTGAAGAGTGCCGAAAAGGCCATTGTGATCGATCGGACCAATCAGAACGAAGCCGTGTTTGAGAAAAACGACGGCTGGAGCCTGATCTCCAAAACGCTGGCTACCACCGGAACCCAAGGAACCTATCATCAGCCCACGCCGCTGGGATTCTTTTATGTGATGGAAAAGCGGGAAGAGTTTTATTATCTGAAGGACGGAACGGAAGAGGTCTCCGGATATGCCCCCTGGGCGCTCCGGTTTGCAGGCGGCGCCTATGTTCACGGGGTATCCACGGGGTATCAGATTCAAGACGGAAAACGAAAGGATCCGGGAGAACGAGAGTATTCCGTTACGGTGGGAACCCTTCCCCTCTCCCATAAATGCGTGCGCAATTACAGCTCTCACGCTAAATTTCTCTACGATTGGTACGAACCGGGAAAAACTCTGGTGATCGTCATCGAATAGGCAGCCGCGGTCAAATAAGGGCTTCATCACGGGCAAGGGAAACTCTCAGATTCGTAACAAAGATTTGGAAAATTACGTGAGAAGCCTCTTGCCAATCGGAGTGGAAAAGCGTACTATATATAGTGACTGTTATATGCGGAGCATCAAGACCAAGTGGGAGCGCAGACGTTGAAACGGTGCGGAATCAGAACATTTGAAGGGATGCCAGGTGTAGGAGGCACGCTTAGAAATGGGAATCAGCAAAGTACAGAAGAGAAATGGCGAAATCGTGGATTTCAATTTGTCAAAGATCAGATCCGCGATTTTCGCGGCCGCGGAAGCGGTAGGCGGTCATGATGAGCTGGAGGCACAGCGGCTGGCCGGACTGGTGGAAGCGGTGGTGAAAGAAAGCTACGGCGGTAGCATTCCTTCCGTGGAGGATATTCAGGATCTGGTGGAGAAGATTTTGATCGAAGAGGGGCACGCCAAAACGGCAAAGGCCTTTATTCTGTATCGGAAAAAGCGGGAAGAGCTGCGGTCCGCCAGCAATTTGTTCATGGACGCGGAGCAGATGATCGACGAGTACGTTTCCCTGGAGGATTGGCGGGTCAAGGAAAACTCCAACATGGGCTATTCCCTCCAAGGCTTGAATAATCATATCGTAGAAACCATTACCAAGAAGTACTGGCTGGACAAGGTATACCGCAAGGAGCTGCGGGACGCCCATCTTCGCGGGGACATCCACATTCACGATCTGGGCCTGCTGGCACCGTACTGCTGCGGCTGGGATCTGGAGGACTTTCTGAGGAAAGGGTTTCGAGGAGCAAAGGGGAAGATCGTCTCCAATCCTCCCAAGCATTTCGAATCGGCGCTGATGCAGCTGGCCAACCTCCTGTTCACCTTACAGGGCGAAGCCGCGGGAGCGCAGGCTGTTTCCAGCATCGACACCTACCTGGCGCCGTTCATCTATTACGACGGTTTAACCTTCGAGCAGGTGAAAAAGGCGGTGCAGCGGTTCGTATATAATCTCAACGTGCCGACTCGGGTCGGCTTCCAGACTCCCTTTACCAATGTGACACTGGATCTGGCTCCTCACCCGCTCTTGAAAAATCAAGGCGTCATCATTGGCGGAGAGACCATGGACCGGACCTATGGGGAATTCCAAAAGGAAATGGATCTGTTCAACATCGCCTTCAGCGAGGTGATGATGGAAGGGGACGGAGACGGACGAGCCTTCAGTTTTCCCATTCCCACGGTGAACATCACCAAGGATTTTCCCTGGAATTCCGACGCGGTCAACAGCATCATGGAAATGACCCGTAAGTTCGGTACTCCTTATTTCGCTAATTTTCTCAACTCAGATCTGTCGCCCGAGGACATCCGTTCCATGTGCTGCCGTCTGCGGCTGGACAATCGAGAGCTGCGGCATCGCGGCGGGGGACTGTTCGGAGCCAATCCGCTTACCGGGTCCATCAACGTGGTGACCTTAAACATGGCTCGGATCGGTTACACCTCAAAGGACCCCCAGGAATTCAAAAAGCAGGTTCGCAAGCTCATGGAGTATGCCAAGGAGATCTGCGACAAGAAACGGGAGATGCTGGAAAAATACATGGAAGCGGGACTTTATCCCTATTCTCGTTTTTATCTGTCCGGGGTGAAGCAGGCCACCGGCGGATATTTTAAAAATCATTTCTCCACCATCGGACTCAACGGAATGAACGAAGCCTGCCTCAATTTGCTGGGAAAGGACCTGACCACGCCGGAAGGAAACGACTTTGCGGTGGAGATCATGGACTTCATGAATCGGGTGATTCAGCTGTTCCAGGAAGAAACAGGGGACTTGTGGAATCTGGAAGCTTCTCCGGCGGAGGGAACCACCTATCGCTTTGCGCGGTTGGATAAAAAGCTGTATCCCAGCATTATCACCGCCGGAACGGACGAACCTTACTACACCAACTCCACGCAGCTGCCGGTGGGCGCTACGGAGGATATTTTCGAGGCCATCGAGCTTCAGGAGCGGCTGCAGACTGCGTATACCGGCGGTACGGTGCTCCACGGATTTCTGGGAGAACAGATCGACGATGTGGAAACCTGCAAGGATTTCATCCGCAAGATTATGGAGAACACCGCCATTCCCTATATCACCATTACCCCCACTTTTTCCATCTGTGAGGATCACGGCTACCTTGCCGGCGAGCATTTTGAGTGTCCGGTCTGCGGCAAGGAAGCGGAAGTCTGGACCCGGGTCGTGGGCTTCCACCGCCCGGTACAGGCCTGGAACAAAGGAAAGCGGGAAGAGTACAAGGAACGCAGGGAGTTTTCGGTATCCGTTTCTATGGAGCTGCCGGAAGAGGCGGCGGCAACGGAAACGGGAGCCCCTGTGGGAGAACCCTTCCCGGAGGAAGAGCTGACTGTCGGAGGGGTCATCGCCTAGTGATGAAAATTTCAGGGATTGTCAAATCATCCTTTATCGATTATCCTAAAAGAGCATCCATCGTGATTTTTCTCGGTGGGTGCAATTTTAAGTGTGGATACTGTTACAATTCGGAGATCGTCGGAGATCCGGAGGGACGGATCACAGTGGCTTCTCTTCTGGCGTTTCTGGAAAAAGGGAGACGTTTCGTATACGCGGTGTGCGTTTCCGGAGGAGAACCGACTCTCAGAGCGGATTTGCGCCC
>CAUHLX010000158.1 GCA_959606705.1 uncultured Bacillota bacterium
GGATCTTGTCGTCGACCAGATGGTGGAGCTTCAGCATGTACATGTAGCCCACGGTAACCGGATTGTCGAACAGCTCGCCTGTCCGGCCGTCCCGAAGCTGCAGCTTGCCGCTCTCCGGATATCCGCAGTCCTTCAAAAGGTCGATGATATCCATTTCGCTGGCGCCGTCGAATACGGGAGTGGAAATATACCAGCCCTTCTTCTTGGCCGCCAGGCCCAGATGCACCTCCAGCACCTGCCCGATGTTCATTCGGGAAGGAACCCCCAGAGGATTGAGCATGACCTGCAAGGGAGTACCGTCCTCCATGAACGGCATATCCTCTTCCGGCAGAATCCGGGAAATAACACCTTTGTTTCCATGGCGTCCCGCCATCTTATCGCCTACGTTGATTTTGCGTTTGGTAGCGATGTAGCAGCGCACCAGCTTGTTGACGCCGGGGGGCAGTTCGTCTCCGTTCTCTCTGGAGAAGATCTTCACGTCCACCACGATGCCGGTTTCGCCGTGAGGCACTCTCAGCGAGGTGTCCCGCACCTCTCTGGCCTTCTCGCCGAAAATCGCCCGCAGCAGCCGTTCCTCCGCCGTCAGCTCGGTCTCGCCCTTAGGAGTGACCTTACCTACCAGGATGTCCGAAGAATCCACCTCCGCGCCGATGCGGACAATGCCTTCCTCGTCCAAATCCTTCAGCGCGTCTTCGCCTACGTTGGGGATGTCCCGGGTGATCTCCTCGGGTCCCAGCTTGGTGTCCCGCGCTTCGGATTCATATTCTTCGATGTGGATGGACGTGAGCGCGTCCTCCATCAACAGTCTTTCGTTTAACAGGATCGCGTCCTCGTAATTGTAGCCTTCCCAGGTCATGAAGCCGATGAGCAGGTTTTTGCCCAGGGCCACTTCGCCCAGGTCGGTGGACGGTCCGTCGGCCACCACTTCGCCTTCCTCCACATGCTCGCCGTGGAACACGATGGGCTTCTGATTGATGCAGGTGCCCTGATTGGAGCGCTTGAACTTCAAAAGCTTGTATTCGTCCAGGCCATTGTCCTTGTCCCTGCGGATCTTGATCCGAGTGGCATCCACGAACTCAACGGTACCGGCGTTCTTGGCCAGGATCACCACGCCGGAATCTCTGGCGGAGGTGTATTCCATGCCGGTGCCCACATACGGCGCGTCGGCTACCAGGAGAGGCACCGCCTGCCGCTGCATGTTGGCGCCCATCAGCGCACGGTTGGCGTCATCGTTTTCCAGGAAGGGAATCATCGCCGTCGCTACCGAAACCACCTGTTTCGGAGAAACGTCCATGTAATCCACGCTGTCCCGGGGAACCATCATGATTTCGCCGCCGGGACCTCTGGCGACTACCTTGTTGTTTATAAACCGGCCCTCGCTGTCCAGCGGCTCGTTGGCCTGAGCAATATTTAAGAGCTCTTCCTCGTCAGCGGTGAGGTAATGAATCTCTTCGGTGACGATGTTATTTTCCTTATCCACTCTGCGGTACGGCGTTTCGATGAAACCGTATTCGTTGACGATTCCGTAAGTGGTAAGGGAGCCGATCAAGCCGATGTTGGGACCTTCGGGGGTCTCGATGGGACACATTCTTCCATAGTGAGAGTGGTGAACGTCACGCACCTCGAATCCGGCACGTTCTCTGGAAAGTCCTCCGGGACCCAGAGCGGACAGTCTTCTCTTGTGAGTCAGCTCGGCCAGAGGGTTGGTCTGGTCCATGAACTGAGACAGCTGGCTGCTTCCGAAAAATTCTTTGATGGCAGCGGTCACCGGCCGAATGTTCATCAAGGCCTGAGGCGTAGTCACCTCGATGTCCTGAATGGTCATACGTTCCTTCACCACACGCTCCATACGAGCCAAGCCGATGCGGAACTGATTCTGCAGCAGCTCTCCCACCGTACGCAGACGGCGATTGCCCAGATGGTCGATGTCGTCCACGTAGCCAATCCCCTCTTCCAGGTTCAGCAGATAGCTGACGGAAGCTACGATATCGTCGAAGATCACATGCTTCGGAGACAGCTCGTTCTTATAAGACAGCAGCGCGTCCTTGACGGACTCGTCATCGTCCGCGCCAATTTCCTCGATTTCGTCCAGGATCATCCGCAGAACCGGATAGAACACCTTCTGAGGAATCTTCAATCCGGACACGTCGCATTTGACGTGATCCTGAAGATTGACGAAGTTGTTTCCGATTACCTTGACGGGTTTTTCCTCGTCGTTCTTGCTGTAGACGTACATGAATTCCACGCCTGCATTTTCCACCGCAAAGCCAAGTTCTCTGGTAATTTTGGCATCCTTCTCCACGATGATCTCACCGGTGGAGGGGTCCGCCACATCTTCTGCCGCGACACATCCGACGATCCGGTTGGACAGTCCCAGCTTCTTGTTGTACTTGTAGCGTCCGACCTTAGCCAGGTCGTAGCGTTTGGCGTCAAAGAACAACGCTTCGATGAGATCATAGGCGCTGTCAAAGGTCGCCGGTTCGCCGGGACGCAGTTTCTTGTAGATCTCCTTGAGACCTTCGTCATAATTCGTAGTCACGTCCTTGGCTAAGGATTTGGCCAGACGCTCGCTGTTTCCAAAGACCGCTTCGATTTCTTCGTTGGTCCCTTCATACAGCGACTTTGCGAGATCGGTGGCGCACTCGTTGTAACGGCGCACTTTCTTGCGAAGCTCGGACTCCGTAGCTCCGGGGTTCTTTCTCCGCTCGTTCTCCACCTTGTCCGCAACTGATTTGTAAGACAAAGCCCGCAAAATTGTGGTGATCGGCTGCTTTCTGGTACGGTCCACCCGCACGGAAAGAATCTCGTTGGAATCCGTTTCATACTCCAACCAGGCTCCTCTGTTCGGGATGATCGTCGTGGAAAACAGCTTGTTGTTGGACTTGTCGACCGTCACATCATAGTAAGGGCCCGGGGACCGAACCAGCTGCGTAACGACAACTCGTTCCGCCCCATTGTAAATAAAGGTGCCCTTTTCCGTCATCAAGGGAAAATCTCCCATGAAAACTTCCTGTTCCTTTACTTCGCCGGTCTCCTTGTTGACCAGTCTCACCTTTACTTTTAAAGGCGCCGCATAAGTCACATCTCGTTCCTTACACTCCTCCTGGTCGTATTTCGGCTCATCCGTAAGAGAATGACCGATGAATTCGAGCACCAAATTATCGGCGTAATCCCGGATGGGGGATATATCCTCGAACACTTCCGTCAGACCTTCTTCAATAAACCAGTCGTAAGAATCCTTCTGAATCTGGATCAGATTCGGCATCGGAGCTACCTCGTGGATCTTCGAGTAGCTCATGCGTGATTTTTTACCTATTTTAACGGGCTCTGGCATATTCTTCACTCCTTGCATAGAAAACAAAATACTTTGCGTGGCAATGTACTATAATATCATAGCTCTTTCAAGCAGTCAAGGATAAATTTCTAATATTTTCAATTATGGACGACCGTATGAGATTTCATACACCATTAAAAGAGATTCGACAACGTTCAGCAGACAATTGCTGAAAACAGACAGATATGTTGAAATGATTTGCTTTTTTGTATGATATTTTATATTTCGATAAAAAACGAAATCTCCATCGGCCCAAAGGCCGATGGAGACCGCACATTTCAGCAGGTTCTTATTTGAACTCCACCACTGCGCCAACTTCTTCCAGCTTGGCTTTGATTTCGTCGGCTTCCGCCTTCTCGATGCCTTCCTTGATGTTCGCCGGAGCTCCGTCTACCATCTCCTTGGCTTCCTTCAGACCCAGGCCGGTGATTTCTCTCACAACCTTGATCACCTTGATCTTCTCGCTGCCAACTTCCTTCAGAACAACGGTGAATTCGCTCTGCTCTTCCGCAGCGGCTTCGCCGCCGGCAGCCGCGCCCACTACCGCGACAGGAGCCGCAGCGGATACGCCAAACTCTTCTTCACAAGCCTTAACCAGCTCGTTCAGTTCCAACACTGTCATATTTTTGATTGCTTCAATGATCTGGTCCTTATTCATTTTATAGTTCCTCCTTCGAGATTTTCTTTCTAATTTCTACATTAACATTAGGGTTTTGAACCGTTTACGGGTATTCCCCGTCAATCCGTTGACCGCGAAGCTATTCCGCCGGGGTTTCCGCCGGAGCCTCTTCCGCCGCAGGTGCTTCCTCGGCAGGAGCCTCGGCCGCGGGTGCTTCTTCCGCTGCGGGAGCCGCTTCTACCGGAGCTTCCTCTGCGGGAGCTTCGGCCGCCGGAGCCGCCGTTCCATCCTCGGGCTTCGCGTCCACGATCGCCTGTAAGGTACGGACGAACTTGGAAACCGGAGACTGGATGCTGCCCATGAATTTGGCAATCATCTCATCTCTGGAGGGCAGCGCCGCGATGGACTGTACGCCGTCGGCGTCAAAATACGTTCCTTCGATCACGCCCGCCTTAAAGGACATCTTGTTGTAGTCCTTGATAATTCCGGCAAGCACTCTGGCCGGCGCCACCGCGTCTTCATAGCTCATGGCAAACGCGCTGGGTCCGGAAAGAACGCTGTCCAGTTCCTCAAACTTGGTCCCTTTGATCGCTCTGCTGACCAGCGTATTCTTGTAAACCTTATAGTCTACGTTGGCTTCCCGAAGCTTTTTGCGCATCGCGTCCGCTTGTTCTACGGTAATGCCAATGTAGTCAATGACAACCGCAGACTGCGCACGATCCAATTTTTCTCTGATTTCATCGATCACAGCCTGTTTGGCCTGCTGATGTTCTACTGACATAGTTTTCTCTCCTCTCCGCTGCTGCAACGAATGTGTTCTTGCGCAGCAGACTATTTAGATTTCGCATATTGACGTAGAAAAACCTCTTCCGAGTGTTGCAGACAGAAGAGGTTCGCTTGACTTTTATCGATTACCTCGGCAGGAAATTAAGCTGACGCACCTGCTGTCTACAGTGAATATGCAATTTTGTCCGGTCAAGAATTAGTTGCCGAATTTCGTCGGATTGATCTTGATTCCGGGGCCCATGGTGGTAGCCACGGTAACGCTCTTGAGATACTGTCCCTTCGCCGCCGCCGGCTTCGCTTTAATGACTGCGTCCAGCAGCGCATTGAAGTTGTCGGTCAGTTTTTCAGGTCCGAAGGAAGCCTTCCCAATCGGCGTGTGGATGATGTTGGTCTTGTCGAGTCTGTACTCGACTTTACCGGCTTTGATTTCCTGCAGAGCTTTTTCGATGTCCATGGTAACCGTACCGGACTTCGGGTTCGGCATCAGGCCTTTGGGGCCCAGGATCTTACCCAGTCTGCCTACGACACCCATCATGTCGGGGGTCGCTACGACCACGTCGAATTCGAACCAGTTCTGCGACTGGATTTTCTGAGCCAGCTCTTCGGCGCCTACGAAATCCGCTCCGGCAGCTTCCGCTTCCTTCGCTTTGTCACCCTTGGCGAAGACCAGAACTCTTTTGCTCTTGCCTGTGCCGTGGGGAAGAACGATCGCGCCTCTGACCTGCTGGTCCGCATGACGTCCGTCAACGCCCAGCTTCAGATGTACTTCTACGGTTTCATCAAATTTAGCCTTCGCTGTCTGAGCCAGCAGCGCAATCGCGTCACTCACCTCGTACAGTGTCGCCTTGTCGACCAGTTTCGCCGACTCCTGATACTTCTTGCCTCTCTTGGCCATTTCTTTCTACCTCCTTGTGGTGCAAACGGCTGTCGCCTCCCACGTCTTAGTCTTCGACTACGATACCCATGCTTCTTGCGGTACCCTTGATCATTTCGGTCGCGCTTTCCACGCTGGATGCGTTCAAATCCGGCATTTTCAGTTTCGCGATCTCTTCCACCTGCGCTCTGGACAAGGTTGCTACCTTCTTCTTGTTCGGTTCACCCGAAGCGGACTGAAGGTTTGCGGCCTTTTTCAGCAGCACGGCGGCGGGCGGTGTCTTCGTCACGAAAGTGAACGAACGGTCCGTGTAAACCGTAATGACTACCGGGATGATCATTCCGGGCTGATCCTGCGTTTTCGCATTGAACTGCTTGCAGAAGTCCATGATGTTCACGCCCTTCTGACCAAGCGCCGGTCCAACCGGAGGTGCAGGCGTCGCATTCCCCGCAGGAATCTGCAGTTTGATCAAGCCATCTACTTTTTTCGCCATAGCTGGTCTCTCCTTTCTCTCGGACTGTATTTCATCCGCGTCTTTAGAATCTATTTGAAATCCAATGATTCTCTAAATAAAATCGGTTAGATCTTGTCGATCTGCCCAAATTCCAGCTCAACCGGCGTGTCTCTGCCGAACATGGAAATGCGCACCTTTAAAGTCTGCTTATCCATATTCACTTCTTCCACCACGCCCATAAAGCTTTCAAACGGCCCGTTGATCACCTTTACGCTGTCGCCGACTTCGATGTCCAGATCATAGGTGATCTTTTCGATCCCCATCCGCCGGACCTCTTCGTCCGTCAGAGGAATGGGCTCGGAACCATGTCCCACAAAACCGGTAACCCCTTGTGTGTTTCTCACCAGGTACCAGGATTCGTTGGTTACGATCATCTTTACGATGACATAGCCCGGAAACATCTTTCTGGTTTTGATCTTCCGCTGTCCGTCTTTGACTTCAACGTGATCCTCCGTAGGCACGACAATATCCAGGACCAGATCCTGCATGCCCCGGTTTTCGACGATTTTCTCGATAT
>CAUHLX010000159.1 GCA_959606705.1 uncultured Bacillota bacterium
AATTCGTGGGCGCCCATCCCTATGGCTGCGGCCACATCAACGACACCTACGCCTTGTATTTCCAGCTGGAAAGTGGGGAAACCAAACGATATCTGCTCCAGAGAATCAATACCAACGTGTTCAAAAATCCCGACGAGCTGATGAAAAACATCATGGGGGTCACCTCCTTCCTGCGGGACAAGATCAAGGCGGAGGGCGGCGACCCGGAGCGGGAAACCCTCAATGTCATCCGCACGAAAAAAGGGGAGGACTTCTACACGGATTACGATGGCGGCTGCTGGCGCTGTTACGTCTTTGTGGAGGACGCCATTTCCTATCAGATTCCCGAAAACGCGCAGGTTCTTTATGAGGCGGCTCGAGTCTTCGGCCAGTTCCAGAAGCGTCTGGCGGATTATCCTGCTGACACCCTGTATGAGACCATTCCCGAATTTCACAATACGAAAATGCGCTTTGAGCGGTTTCGAAAAGCACTGGCGGAGGACATCCGCAGCCGGGCTAAGGACGTGAAGGAAGAAATCCAGTTCGTAATGGACCGGGAGGCGGATACTAAAATCCTGCTGAACCTGCTTCAAAGAGGAGAGCTTCCTCTGCGGGTCACTCACAATGATACCAAGCTGAACAACGTGCTCATCGATAAGGAATCGGGCAGAGGAATCTGCGCCATCGATCTGGACACGGTAATGCCCGGGCTTTCTCTGTACGATTTCGGCGACGCCATCCGCACGGGGGCCAATCCTGCGGCGGAGGACGAATTAAACCTGTCGAAGGTCCGCATGGAGCTTCCGTTCTTTGAAAGCTACGTCAAGGGATATCTGTCCGAAGCCGGCGATTCCCTGACGGCGAAAGAGATCGAAATGATGCCGACGGGAGCCAAGCTGATGACCCTGGAATGCGGCATCCGCTTTCTGACGGATTATCTGGAGGGCGACACTTATTTCAAAATCCATCGGGAGCATCACAATCTGGACCGCTGCCGCACACAGTTCAAAATGGTGGCTGATATGGAGGAAAAGTGGGAGGAGATGCAGGCCATTGTCTCCCGCTGTTCCTCATAACGCCCGCTGCTTTTCCCAGGGAGCCGCGGAGGCTCCGTTTTCCTTAAGAAAAGGAGGAATCCCATCATGAAACGAGAACCATTATCCTTTGATTACCCTCAGGTTCCGGAGCTGGATCCCGGCTTTCTTCCGCCGGAGACCTTCTTCCGGGAATATTTGAAAGGCGCGCACCAGCCCATCTCCATCACGGTGGAACGCAACAGCGGATTGACCTCCGTCTACTCCACCTTCGTGTACGGCACGGAGGAAAAGCGCACGGAGGATGAGCTTTACGTAGAAACGCTGGTGAAGTTCCTTCTCTGGCAGAAGGGCGGCTTCCGGGTCACCCTCTGCGGCCATCCCAAGCTGGCGGAGCACCTGGCCGGTATTTACCGGGACGGTGGAAAACGGGATTTCGATTTTCATTTCATGAGTGACGTCTATGAGCAGCCCTTTTCCGTAGAATCGGCTGCCCTCGGAAATGCCCCGCGGGAACATGAAAATCCTCAGCAGATCGGACGCCACCTGGATGGCTGCCGGATCGGTTTTGACGCCGGCGGCTCCGACCGCAAGGTTTCGGCGGTGGTGGATGGAAAATCCGTCTACTCCGAAGAAGTGGTCTGGTTCCCGAAACAGGAAGCGGACCCGGATTACCATTACGAGGGAATTCTCACGGCCCTGCGTACCGCCGCCTCCAAAATGCCCCGAGTGGACGCCATCGGAGTCAGCTCCGCGGGAATCTACATCGACAACCAAACCCGGGTGGCCTCCTTGTTTTTGAAGGTCTCCAAGGAGGATTTCAATGCTAAGGTCAAAGACATCTACCCCAGAGCCGCCAAAGAAATCGGAGAAATTCCTCTGGTCGTGGCCAACGACGGAGATGTCACCGCGCTGGCCGGAGCCATGAGCTTGAACGACAGCAGCATCTTAGGAATCGCCATGGGGACCAGCGAGGCCGTGGGTTATGTGGACTGCAGCGGCAACATCACCGGCTGGCTCAACGAGCTGGCCTTCGCTCCGGTGGATCTGAATCCTGACGCGATGATGGACGAATGGTCCCTGGATCGGGGCGTGGGCTGCAAATACTTTTCTCAGGACGCGGTGATCAAGCTGGCCCCCGCCGCCGGGATCCCCCTGTCGGAGGAAATGTCATTGGCGGATCGGCTGAAGGAAGTGCAAAAGCTCATGGAGGCTGACGATCCCAGGGCCGCCGCCATCTACCGCACCATCGGCTGTTATCTGGGCCACACGCTGCCGCTGTACTACCGCTTTTACGGGATGAGGCACGTGCTGCTCATGGGCCGGGTCACCTCCGGAAAAGGCGGGGATCTGGTCATTCAAACCGCGCGCCAGGTTATGGACCAGGTGTATTCCGACGTAGCGGGCATCATCAAGGTGCAGCTGCCGGATGAAAAGAGCCGCCGGGTGGGGCAGAGCATTGCCGCCGCCAGTTTGCCGTCCATCGGATAAACACAGGGAAAAAGAAAGAGAAGGTGAAGTCAATGAAATTAAACTCCAAAGCCGAATTTTATGTTCCATTTTCCGAAGGGGAAGATCAAGCCGTCGCCAAGACCACCCATCTGGTGGTCGCGGCTCATCAGGACGATATCGAGCTGATGGCCCAGCATGGCATTCTCATCTGCTTCGACGACCGGAGCCTCAACTTTGCGGCCGTGGTCTGCGCAGATGGAGCGGGCAGTCCCCGGTCCGGCATCTATGCCGATTACACGAATGAAGAAATGATGACGCTGCGGGCCAAAGAGCAGAAGAAGGCGGCCGTCGTGGGCGACTATTCCTTCCTGACCCTTTTGAATTACAGCAGCGCCGCCATTAAGAATCCGGACGAACGCGCTCTGATCGAAGATTTAAAGGAAATTTTCCGCACCGTTCGCCCCCGGGTGGTCTACACCCACAACCCGGCGGATAAGCACGATACCCATATTTCCGTTTCTCTCCGCACCTTGAAAGCGCTCCAGGAACTGGCGGCGGACGGCGAATATCTGCCGGAACAGGTGCTGGGCTGTGAAGTGTGGCGTTCTCTGGACTGGGTCAACGACGATGAAAAGCTGGCACTGGACGTATCCGGCCATCCGGCCCTCCGCGCGGCGCTGCTGGGCGTGTTCGATTCCCAGATCGAAGGGGGAAAGCGTTATGATCTGGCCGCTTTGGGCCGCTTTGACGCCAACGCCACCTATTACGCGTCTCACAACGTGGACGTGATGAACGCCGCCTCCTACGCCGTCGATATGACGGAGCTGGCCAAAGGCGGAGATCCCTTTGCGTTTATGAAGGCTTATATTGACCGGTTTGCCGCAGATGTGGAAAAACGGGTCCGCACACTGGAGTCCAAATAAGAAGGAGGTTTCAATGAAAATCATTCGTGTCAAAGACGAGCGGGACATGGGCCGCAAAGCGGCCAATATCATCGCATCTCAGGTTATTCTGAAGGATGACAGCGTCCTGGGTCTGGCCACCGGCTCTACGGTGCTGGAAATTTATCGCCAGCTGATCGACGGATATCAAAAGGGCGATTTGGACTTTTCCAAAATTCGTTCGGTGAATCTGGATGAATACGTGGGACTGCCCGCCGACCATCCCCAGAGCTATCATTATTTCATGAACGAAAACCTGTTCCGCCACATCAATATCCGGCGGGAGAACACCAACGTTCCCGACGGCACAGCCGCCGATTCGGAAGCGGAATGCGATCGTTACGAGGCTCTGATTCAATCCCTGGGCGGCATCGACCTCCAGCTTTTGGGCTTAGGTCTGGACGGACACATCGGGTTCAACGAACCGGACCGAGCCTTTGCAAAGAAGACACAGTGCATCGCCCTGGATGCTTCCACCATCAAAGCCAACGCCCGCTTCTTCCAAAGCGAGGACGAAGTGCCGAAAAAGGCGGTGACCATGGGCATCGGAACCATCATGCGGGCCAGACGCGTGCTCCTCTGCGTCACCGGCGCCAAGAAAGCCGAGATCCTGCAAAAGGTCCTCTGCGGGCCCGTGACCCCCGAGGTCCCCGGCTCCATCCTCCAGATGCACCCCGACCTGACAGTCGTAGCCGACGCCGACGCGCTGCCGGAGATCTAGCCCGACCCACGCCGCCGGATCATCGTTGCCATGGTTGACATCATTGGGGTCTTGCGGCGGCGGCTTTGATCCCCTTGACGCCTAGTTTCCGGCCATTTCGAATTTCGGCTCGGCTATTTCAGGCCGGCTATTTCGGATTTCGGTTCGGCCATTTCAGGCCGACTATTTCGAAATCGCTTTTGCCGACTTCGGCCTTTTAAGAAATAACAAAAAAACAGATCGAAAAAGGAAGCCTCTTTTCGATCTGTTTTTTTGTTTTCTCCGAAAAAGTCGAAGTTGCTTCAAAATCTGCCTCTAAATTAGCTTTTTTTGCTAAAACACTACGAAAATGTCCATTTTATTCGACCCAAATATCAACTGATCAAAAAAAGGTCGAAAGCGGGTCCTCCCAATATCGGATTTAGCCAGGTATAACCACGACATTAAATCTAGTTGTTATCCATTTTTATTATATTATTGAAAATAATAGTTTAACGCTATTGTGTTACTACATATATTGTGATATATTATATTAAATAATATTATTGTATAATAATTACTGTTTCAAGCCCGCCGATGACCCGGCGAAGCAAGCCCAGCTTGACCGTAAGTGTCATACTCAGATCAAAATACGACACGCGTACGTTATCTGCTATGAAACAATATGGATCGCAAGAAAAAGGAAAGTGGGAAAAAGACATGAATCCAGCTGTGAAATCGTTGGGAACGAACGGTTTGATCCCGGATGGCCTCACCTCCACATTAATGGTGGAGCGCGATTACCTGATCGGGCTAAAAAGGAGTTTTGAAAGTGAGCTTGCCATAATGCCGGCCGGAGACCTCTACTGCAAACGTGACCGTGGAACGCTGCGGTACTATCTCCGCCTACAAAAAGGAGAACAGCACTATCTTTCCTCGAAGGAAGATCTGCTGATTCGAGAGCTGACAAGGAAGCGATTTTTGAAAGAGAGTCTGAAGAGAATCGATGAGAATATTGAGCGGTTAACCAAAATGCTGAGTCAGTATCGGCCCTACAATCCCCATGAGATTTGCCAGAAAAAAGGAATCGGGTCCTTATCCGGTCCCTCAGGTCTCTGCTTGAAGGAGATACAAGATTTCGGCGGAGGTCTTTTCCCCCGAGCTGGCAAAGAGATGGCCCCTCGGTCAGCACCAGCGGAAGGATCGTCATGGCAAGCTTCGGACGACGACTGGATCAAAAAAGATTATCCCAAAAATCCGTGGCAGCCGGAGCATTTGATTCACGTCGCGGTGACGGGCGAAATCGTGCGCTCCAAATCCGAGGCATTGATCATCGGAGCGCTGTATTCCGGCGCAATTCCCTACCGCTATGAAGCCGCATTGGAGCTGCCCGGAAGCATTACGGTGTATCCGGACTTCACCATTCGACGGCCAAGAGACCATCGAATCATGTATTGGGAGCATTTCGGAATGCTGAAAAAACCTGATTATCTCAAACATGCCAGGTCAAAACTCAAGCTGTATTCTGAGAATGGAATCGTACTTTGGAACAATCTTATATTATCCTTTGACCAGGAAAACGGAGGGATCGACCTGCAAGTGATCTCCGATCTGATTCGGGGATTCCTAGCTTAAGCTTCATTTAAAAACGGATTTTTCGATCAGCCAAACGACAGAATCTCCGCCGCGATCCGGTCCGGAGACTTGCCCTCAATTTCTACGATATGAGAGGAGGCTCTCCGATAAAGGGGCACCCGTCTTTCATACAAGGCGCAGAGGTGTCGAAACCGTTCTTCCTCATCGACAATATCCGCCCGGGCATTGGGGCGATGCGCGTCGTTTTTGATCCGAGAAAACAAAAGCTCCGGCGGGCCGTAAAGGAATACGGAGCCCGCCTGTTTCGCAAGGAGTTCCACGTTTTGGGGGAGTTGTATGATCCCCCCGCCGCAGGAAACGATCAAACCGCCCTCCGGCTCTGTGAGTGCCTTTTTTCCGTCATCCGGGGGTTCCTCCCCATTCATTGTTTCGGCATGGTCCGCGCAGAGACGCGCCAGCAGCTTCCCCTCGATCCCTCGAAAGCCAGCCTCCCCCTCAGCCTCAAAAATCTCCGGAATACTGCGGTGCTGTTCCTTCTCAATCGTCTCGTCCATGTCCAGAAGCCGAAAGCCCGTGCTCTTCTTTAACGCCTTTCCGGTTTCCGTTTTTCCAGAACCCATATAACCGATCAGAAAATATTTTGTGATTGCCATCATAAAGCCCTCCGTCTATTCTCTGTTCAGAATAGCGCCTTTTCCCTCTTTTGACAAGGGGAAATCTCCGCGGCCAGACCCCGGCATTGGTAAGCAGGGCTTTACGGTTTGACTCACCGAAGAATCAATCCATCCGGCGCAACAGGTTGACCATTTCGATGGCGGAGAGAGCGATGTCGTATCCCTTGTTGCCGGCCTTGGTTCCCGCCCGTTCGATGGCCTGCTCGATGGTATCCGTGGTGAGCACGCCGAACAGTACCGGAATGTTGCTTTCCAGCGCAAAG
>CAUHLX010000160.1 GCA_959606705.1 uncultured Bacillota bacterium
GGTGGAATACACCGGGCATCCGAAGCGGTCCTGCAAAAACTTGTTTCCACCAATGTGGTCCGCATTGGAATGCGTGTTGAAAATCGCGTTCAGCTTCCAGCCTCGTTCCTCCAGCAGCTTCTTCACTTTGCGGCCGGCTTCCTTGTCGTTTCCGCTGTCGATGAGATAAGCGTCCGCGTCCCCCTCCAGATACAGTCCCATCTTTGCCGGACAGTTGATATAGTAAGTACGTTCTCCCGCCTGAACCAATTCGTACATCTTATTGATCACCCCTCTCGGTTTTTCGAATCGAAAACACCAAATGCGGCATGTCCATGCCATAATAATGCTTTAAAAGCCGCCCTCTCACGGTCATTCCGTTCCGCCGGGCCACGTTTTGGGAAGCCTCATTATCCACTCGAATGATGGAGTATACCTCCTCCAGCCCCAGCTCGTCGAAGGCGTAATCCCGGCAGGCCGACGCCGCTTCCGCGGCATAACCACGATGCCAGAATTCCTTGCGGAACAGGTACCCTATCTCGGGTACCATTCTTCCCTCCCACTCCTGCATGGTAATCCCGCACTGGCCAATGAGCTCTCCCGTCTCTTTTAAGATGACTGCCAACAGGCCATATGCGTCTCCGTACGTTTCATATCGCGCCAGCTGGCGATCCAGCCACGCTTGAGCTTCCTCCCGTGAAAAAGCGTGCTCATAGGCGTACATCACCTCTTCATCCCTCAGGATTCCGCATAACGCCTGGAAATCCGCCGGTTCCAGCTTCCTCAAGCGAAGGCGTTCCGTTTCCAGCTTCAAGCTTCCCTCCTGACGGGCCAGTGATACCAGTTGAAGAATCTTTTCCCGGTCCTTCACGCCGCCGTCTTCCACTCCGCTGCTCACGTCGATCCCAAAGGGCCGCACCCTGCGAATGGCCTCCGCCACGTTGTCCGGTCCTAGGCCGCCCGCTAAAAAAAAGGGATGACCCGCCAAGGGTCCCCTCGGAATCAGGCTCCAGTCAAAGGCCGTTCCCGTCCCGCCGGCGCCATGATCCAAAAGCAGAAGCTCTGCCGGGAAACGAGCCGCCCGTTTCACCGTCTCCGCGTCCTTCACCGAAAATGCGCGGATGATCGGGCAGGAAACCGTTTTCCGCAGCTTCTCCACATCGGAGGGGTCCTCGTCACCGTGGAGCTGTACCACGTCGATGATTCCTTCCGAGACCAGAGACGTTACCCTCTCCGTCGGTGCGTTCACAAAGACTCCCACCGCGGAAATCCCCTTTGTCAGCCGCTTCCGAAGCTCCTTCGCCTGCTTCGGCTCCACATACCGCCGGCTTTTTTCCGCGAACACAAAACCGATGTAATCCGGCAGGGCTTCATTGACAAAGTCCACATCCCGGCTCCTGGTCAGTCCGCATATCTTGATTTTCACCTTCAAACTCCTCTCAAAGCCGCCAGAGCGGTCTTCTTATCCGGGCTGCGCATGAAAGCTTCACCGATGAGCACGGCATCGGTCCCGTTCTCCCGCAGAACCTTCACGTCGGCAGACGTTTTGATTCCGCTCTCGGAAACAAACCGGACCGAGGCCGGTACCAGCCTGCGGAGTCTGGCGCTGGTGGTCACATCCACCTCAAAGGTTTTCAAATCGCGGTTGTTCACCCCTACCACCCGCGCGCCCGCGGCCAGCGCCCGCCGGACCTCTTCCTCCGTATGCGCCTCGACCAGTGCCGACAGCCCCAGAGAATCCGCCCGCCGGAAAAATGATTTCAATTCTTCCTCCGAAAGCAGCGCACAGATCAGCAGAATCGCGTCCGCTCCTAAAGTTTTTGCCTGATCGATCTGATATGAATCCACCGTGAAATCCTTCCGCAAAATCGGCAGACTCACCGACTGGCGGATTTCCTTCAAATATTGGTCGCTTCCGAGAAAATAATAGGGCTCGGTCAACACCGAAAGAGCGGAAGCGCCCGCCTCTTCATATTCCTCCGCGATCCGTACATACGGAAAATCCTCGGCGATGACTCCTTTGGAAGGAGACGCCTTCTTCACCTCGCAGATAAAGGAAATGCCCGGAGCGGCCAAGGCGCGTTCAAAGGGAAAATCCGCCGCGGAGCCGGCCCCTCGCAGCGCTTCTTGTTCCTCTCGCCGGCAAATTTCCAGCGCCTGTGCTTCCATCTCCTCCGGAGAAATCCGTTTCTTTTCTTCCTCCACCCGAATCCTGGTACGGGCCGCAATCTCCTCTAATATCATACTCTATTCCTCCGCCAACTCATTGGAAATTTCCACAAATCGATTCAGCTGTGCCAACGCCTGCCCGCTGTCGACGACCTCCGTCACCAGCTTCATCGCCTGACAGAGATCCAGCTCCGGCCGGGCGATGGCCATCGCCGCCGCCGAATTCAGCAATACGGCGTCTCGTCTCGGCCCTTTTTCCCCCTCCAAAATTCCCCGGGCGATGCGGGCGTTCTCCTGCGGGTCGCCTCCCGCCAAATCCTGTCTTCCGCACCGTTTCAATCCCAGGTCCTCCGGATTCAACTCGAAGGAACGGAACTCCCCGTCGTGAATTTCGCAGACCGAGGTTGACGCGGACAGGGAAATCTCGTCCAAGCCGTCCTGACCGTAAACCACCATCGCCTTTTTGACTCCCAGATTGGAGAGCACCCGGGCCAGCGGCTCCACCAGCGCCTCCTCATAAACGCCCAGCAGCTCCATATTGGCCCCCGCGGGATTGGTCAGCGGTCCTAAAATGTTGAATATGGTCCGCACGGACAGCTCCTTGCGCACCGGCGCCACATATTTCATAGCGATATGGTAGTTCTGCGCAAAAAGGAAACACAGGTTGATCCGCTCCAGCAGTTCTTTGCTCTTTTCCGGAGGCAAGGCGATGTTGACCCCCAGCGCTTCCAAAACATCCGCCGCGCCGCATTTGCTGGAGGCGGCCCGGTTGCCGTGCTTGGCCACCGGGACACCCGCCGCGGAAACCACGATGGAGGAGGTGGTGGAAATATTGAAGGAGCCGGAGTGGTCGCCTCCGGTCCCCACGATTTCCAGCACGTCTCGGTCGTGGAGCAGTCGAATGCAGTGCTTTCTCATGCCGGCCGCGGCTGCGGTGATCTCCTCGATGGTCTCCCCTTTCATGCTCAGCGCCATGAGAAAGGCGCTCATCTGTACCGGGGTGGCCGTTCCACCCATGATTTCATCCATGACGCTGACCACCATCTCGTAAGAAAGATCCTCGCGGTCTGCCAGCCGTACGATCGCTTCCTTGATTACCAATGCTTCCATCTTCGCTTCACTCATCTCATTCCCCTCCTGATCTCAATCGAATTCGATTGTTCCGTCATTGATTTCAACTGAGGGTACGGACAAACAAAAAACCCGTCCTCAGCAATCTAAACTGCTAAGGACGAGCTGCATTTAAAACCCGCGGTGCCACCTTGCTTCACGGAAAAATCCGCGCACTTGACAGGATACCATCATATCCCCGGCAACTGACGCATGCCGTACTGCGTCGCGGAATACTCAGTGCCTGGCACCTTTGACCGCGCCCTCCGTGGTCCATTTAACTATGTGCGTCCTGCGCGGCTCCCAGCTCCCCGCGCTCTCTGTAAGTGCACCATAATTGTTATCTCCACATCATCGGTTTCACATATAAAATTGTATGTTCATAATTATACCGTTTTTTCCTTCGTTGTCAATGCTGTTTTTTTCGGACACCCGATGAGAAGCTCCAAGTGAATGGTTATCGTGTGAATCTCCTCTGCCTTGACTTTCGACAAGTCCACGTGATACGTCATGGGGGTCATTCGCAGAAACGCCTCGGCCTGCTCTCGGCTTACCGGAAGCTCCCTGCGCACGGTCCGTCGTTCCAGCAGCTCCGCGTGCTCCTGAAAGTAAGAAAGCACCTCCGTATTGTCGTATTCTTTGTTTAGAAGCTGATCCGAAGCCGCCTGCCGTACTTCCTTCAGATAATCCTCTCCCGGAATCACCTTGATCAAAACGCCGTCCTCCGCCAGAACTCGAAAGTATTCGGCGTAGTTGGCGGGGGTCAGGATGTTGAGAAGCACATCGATCCGCTTTCTTTTCCACGGTAGATGCGCCAGGTCCGCAACCATAAAGCCCACCGGCGCCGACTCTTTGACCGCCAATCGGATCGCGTCTTTGGAGATGTCCATGGCGTAAAAGCGGCAGCGCTCTTTAAGCCCTTCCTCCCGCGCCAAACGGATGGAGTAAAATCCCTCGCCGCAGCCCACGTCCAAAACGTTGATCGGATGCTCGTGAGAAGCCCCGCAGCGCTCAATCACCTCCGCCAGCTCCCGTATCACTCCATCGTAAAAGCCGTCGGAAAAAACTTTCTTCCTGTTTTCAAACAGCTCCCGACCATAGTTGACCGGCTTTTGATTGGGAATGAAATTCACGTAACCCTTGGCTGACAGGTCAAAGCAGTGTCCCTTTTTACATCGAAAGGAACCGCCTTCCCACAGAATTAAATTTTCCTGACAAACCGGACAGAGATAATCTCGCTCCGCTTCCTGAAATACCGCCAGGGCCTGCTGTCGTCTGCTCTGTTTTCCTTTGCTTTTCTCCCTATCGCTCATCTGCGCCCCACCTTTCCGGTTCCCGCCCCGTGGTTTTTCTTACGGATTCTATTATACAGAAAAAATGAAAAAAACGCCATGATTCCTCAAATCATTCTATATCCGGCCGTCTTTTTCCCACAGGTGAGTATAAATGAACGGAAATCAGAATGGAAACCTACGGGCTCTGATGTTTCTTCCGAAGTCCGATCGGATTCTCCTTTTCACACCCTTGCGCATAGTATGCGGTAGAATACTTTTTTAACACGAATCATTTGGAGGTTATTCCCATGGATTATAAACAACATACCTGTGATCCCTCCTGCTACTTTTGGCCTGCTTCCTCGCAGCCCTCTCCTAGCGGGATCACCGGGCCTACCGGGCCTACCGGACCTACGGGACCCACCGGACCTCAAGGAATTCCTGGCGCCACCGGACCTGCCGGACCCACCGGACCTGCCGGACCAATCGGACCCACCGGACCTCAAGGAATTCCCGGCGCCACCGGGGCCACCGGAGCTGAAGGTTTGCCGGGAAGTTCCGGAGCCACAGGGGCTACGGGACCTCGAGGACTTTCCGGGAGTCCCGGCGCCACCGGACCACAAGGTTTGCCGGGAGCCGTTGGAGCAACAGGAGCCACAGGGGCTACGGGTGCCACCGGGCCTCAAGGACCTGCCGGGGTCACAGGCGCCACCGGACCCCAAGGTTTGTCGGGAGCCGTTGGAGCAACAGGAGCCACAGGAGCGACGGGTGCCACCGGACCGCAAGGACCTGCCGGGGTCACAGGCGCCACCGGAGCAACCGGACAGGTGATCAGTTCGGCCGCCTCGTTGTCCAGCCACGCGGCTCAGACCTTTGTCGCGCCCAACTACGGTCCCCTCACCTTTGATCAAACCGCCTATATCGTAAACATGACCATCTCCGCCAACATGCGGCACGTCATTGTCAGCACCGCCGGGTTATACCAGATCAATTATGGTGTTCGAGCCTCAGTAGGCGCTCCCGGCTACGCCTGCATCGTATTCATGCCCTACGGATTCGATCAAGCCTCCAAGATCCCCTTGAGTGCTAATGCTATGGTCAGCGGCAGCATCGTACGCCGTTTAGGGGCGGGAACCTATGTCAGCCTTAATGTGGATTCCGCGGACTACAATACCACGGTACCCATCCCCGCGGGTAACGGATACTCCAACGCATATCTTTCCATCGCCTATATCGGCCCTTATCCGCCGGACCCTGCGAATTGAACCATTCCCACCATTCTCCGGATCGGCATTTGATTTTAGCGGTCATTTATACTATGATATATTAAGTATGCACGAACGCTTTGTCATACGGATCGAAGCCGCATTCCAAGGAGATAAGAATGAAAAAGGTATTGATACAGAACACGATCGCAGCGAGTCACGAAGGTTTGGCGGAAATCCTGAAAAAGGAATACGAGCTGGTCCGATTCGATTTTAACCGGGATTGGGACCGGGTGTTGGTCGGAGAAACGGATGCGGATGCGATTCTCTTGGATTTTGATTCTCCGATCAAAGAAAGTTCAAGCGCTTTCGATCAGCTGCGGGCGGCAGCCGGCAGAGGACCCATGGCGATTGTCGCCGTCACGGCGGATTCGGACCGAAAAGGAGAACGAATCGCACTGCGGCAGGGAATTTCCACCCTGCTGAAGCCCCCTTATGACGAAGAGCTAGTTCTTCGTCCGCTGCAAAACGCCATCCGCCGCGCAGAGGAGCATTTTCAGATTTTAAAACGGATGGACCTACGAGATGCCGCGATGGATATCGCCGTGGAACAGACCGGTATCGTCTTTTGGGCACTGGATTTGGAAAACCGGCAGGTAACCTGCATGGGGAAAAATCATAACCTTCACAAGGAGAAATGGACTAACCTCGTCGACAACAAGGAGTTGATCCATCCCGACGATCGTGACTCGGTCATCTCTTACTTTAATTCTGTTTTAAAGGGCCAGATTCGGCCGCCGATCGAAGCCCGGCTGCTGCGAAAAAATACCACAGACTATTTTTG
>CAUHLX010000161.1 GCA_959606705.1 uncultured Bacillota bacterium
CATCTTGGCTCCCTGGGCGGCGGTTGCGGCCGTGATCGCGGTATTCGGAACCAAGTGTCAGATCGATCTGATCAAGGACAACGGCGAGATCGTGGATATCAGCCAGATGGCGAATGAAACCTTTGAGACTGCGGTGGAAAAGGGTTCGGAGATTGCCAGCGGCGTGGCGGAGAAGAGCGCGGACGTGTTCAACGACGTGAAGATCAAGGCTTCGGATGCCATAAATAAGGTGAAGAAGGACGAAGACGAAGAGGACGACGACGACTTCAATGACTGTTTCTGCGACTGCGGCAGCGTGGAGGAATGTGACGACAGCTGTCAGCGGGAGGACCAGTAAAAATAAAATATTAAGGAATGGCAGGTTACTATGGCAAAAGACAAAGATTTTTCAATGGATAAGATTGTGGCGCTGGCCAAGTCCAGAGGGTTTGTGTTCCCGGGCTCCGAAATCTACGGAGGATTGGCTAACACCTGGGATTACGGTCCGGTGGGCGTCGAGTTAAAAAACAATGTAAAAAAAGCCTGGTGGAGAAAATTCGTTCAGGAATCCAAGTACAACGTGGGTCTGGACGCGGCAATTTTGATGAATCCCAAGACCTGGGTGGCCTCCGGCCACGTGGGAGGCTTCTCGGACCCGTTGATCGACTGCAAGGCCTGTAAAGCCAGATTCCGGGCGGATAAGCTGATCGAGGACCACATGAAGGAACACGGGGAAGAAGAAGTCACCGTGGACGGCTGGTCCAACGAGAAGCAGGAAGCCTATATTAAAGAGCACGGCGTGGTCTGCCCCGAGTGCGGAAAGACCGATTTTACTTCCATCAAGAAGTTCAATCTGATGTTCAAGACGTTCCAGGGGGTCAACGAGGACAGCGCGGCTGAGATTTTCCTGCGTCCGGAGACGGCTCAAGGAATTTTCGTGAATTTCAAGGCGGTACAGCGGACTAGCAGGAAGAAGATGCCCTTCGGAATCGCTCAGATCGGAAAGTCCTTCCGTAACGAGATCACTCCGGGCAACTTCACCTTCCGGACCAGAGAGTTCGAGCAGATGGAATTGGAATTCTTCTGCAAGCCGGGCACGGACATGGAGTGGTTCGGTTATTGGAAGGACTACTGTGAAAATTGGCTCAAGTCATTGGGTATGAACATGGAGCACATTCGCCTGAGAGATCACGAAAAGGAAGAATTGTCCCATTACAGCAACGCCACCACGGACATCGAATATCTGTTCCCCTTCGGCTGGGGTGAGCTGTGGGGGATTGCGGATCGCACCGACTTCGACTTGAAGCAGCATATCGAGCATTCCGGTCAGGACATGTCCTATTTGGATCCCGAGACCAATGAAAAATACGTTCCTTACTGCATCGAACCGTCCTTGGGAGCGGACCGGGTCACCCTGGCATTCCTGGTGGACGCGTATGAGGAAGAAACTCTGGTGGACGGTAAGGGCAAGGAGGATGTGCGGGTCGTGATGCACTTTCACCCGGCGCTGGCTCCGTTCAAAGCGGCGGTGCTGCCTCTGACGAAAAAGCAGGGAGAACCCGCCGAGGCGCTGCACGCCGAATTGTCGAAGCACTTCATGGTGGATTACGACGTTCCCGGCAGCATCGGCAAACGTTATCGCAGACAGGATGAGATTGGTACACCGTATTGTATTACGGTCGACTTTGATACGGAGACGGATCATTGCGTTACGGTTCGCGACCGCGACACGATGGAACAGGTTCGTCTGCCCATTGACAAGGTCAAAGAATATATTGAAGAAAAGCTGGAATTCTAGCAAAACGGAAGCAGGCATCGTCGGGAAGCAAACGGCATAAGATGCTTGTTTCTGCTATCCGGCGCAGTTGATGCGCCGCGGGCGGCCGTGAGACGGAGCGAGGGTTCCGGAGGAGCTTTGAGACACGGCCTAAAATTGGTTTCAATAACACTATAGCGAGTGAAAATGTATAGGAGGGTATGGTTATGAAAAAGTATGTGTACTCGTTCAACGAGGGTTCCAAAGAGATGAGAAGTCTCCTTGGAGGAAAAGGTGCGAACCTTGCGGAAATGACTAAAATCGGTCTGCCGGTACCGTTCGGCTTTACCGTAACTACCGAGGCCTGCAACAAATATTACGATGACGGGAAGGAAATATCTTCCGAAATCGTCGATGAAATTTATGAGCATTTAGCGGAACTGGAAAAGGTCACGGAAAAGAAGTTCGGCGACGTTTCCAATCCTCTGCTGGTTTCCGTCCGTTCCGGCGCGGTGTTTTCCATGCCCGGTATGATGGATACCATTCTGAACCTGGGTCTCAACGACGAGACGGTGGTCGGCATGGCCAAGCTCACCGAAAACGAGCGTTTCTCCTATGACAGCTATCGCCGTTTCATCCAGATGTTCGGCGACGTGGTTCAGGAAATTTCCAAGTCCAAATTTGACGTGATCTTTGACGCGCAGAAGGAAAAGAGCGGCTGTACATACGACGTCGAGCTGTCCACCGAAGACTTAAAAGAGATCATCGTGGGCTACAAGAAGCTGTACAAAGAGGAAATGGGCAAGGATTTCCCTCAGGATCCCAAGGAACAGCTGATGGAAGCGGTCAAAGCCGTATTCCGTTCCTGGAACAATGACCGCGCCATCCTCTATCGTCAGTTGAACGACATTCCCGGAGATCTGGGGACGGCGGTCAACGTGCAGTCCATGGTATTCGGCAATATGGGAGACACTTCCGGCACCGGCGTCGCGTTTACCAGAAACCCGGCTACCGGCGAAAACAAGATCTTCGGCGAATTCCTGGTCAACGCTCAGGGCGAGGACGTGGTAGCCGGAATTCGGACCCCGCAGCCCATCGCCGAAATGGCCCAGGCTTTCCCCGAGGTTTACAAGGAATTTGAGCGGATCGCGGATCTGCTGGAAAAACACTACACGGACGCGCAGGATATGGAGTTTACGGTAGAACGCAACAAGCTGTTCATGCTGCAGACCAGAAACGGCAAGAGAACCGCCGCCGCCGCCGTGAAAATCGCGGTAGACATGGAGAAGGAGGGCTTGATCGACAAGCGTACGGCCATTACCCGTTTGGAACCGGCGCAGATCGATCAGCTGCTGCATCCCATGTTCGACGGAGCTGAGCTGAAGAAGGCCGAGAAGCTGGCCAAAGGTCTGCCCGCATCTCCCGGAGCGGCTACCGGCAGAATCTATTTCAACGCCGAAGAAGCGGTCGCGGCCGTGGCGGATGGAAACAAGGCGATTTTGGTTCGTCAGGAAACCTCTCCCGAGGATCTGGCCGGCATGGTTGCCGCGGAAGGCATTCTCACAGCCAGAGGCGGAATGACCTCCCACGCGGCGGTAGTAGCCAGAGGCATGGGCAAGTGCTGTGTGGCGGGCTGCTCCGAAATCGTGGTACGGGAAGAAGAAAAGAAACTGATCGTCGGTGATTTGACCTTAAATGAAGGAGATTACATTTCTCTGGACGGCAGCACCGGCATCGTGTATAACGGAAAGATCAAGACTGTCGATCCGGAGCTGTCCGGCGATTTCGGCACCATCATGCAGTGGGCGGACGAAATCCGCACCATGAAGGTTCGCACCAACGCTGACAATCCCAGAGACGCCGAAGCAGCCGTGAAGTTCGGGGCGGAGGGCATCGGCCTGTGCCGTACCGAGCACATGTTCTTTGAGGAAGAGAGAATTCCGGCGGTGCGGAGAATGATCCTGGCTGACACGGTCGAGGAAAGAAAGGAAGCACTGACCTATCTGCTGCCGTATCAGCAGGGCGATTTCAAAGGAATCTTCGAGGCTATGGGCGATCGTCCGGTGACCATCCGTCTGCTGGATCCGCCTCTCCACGAGTTCCTGCCCCATACCGAGGAAGAGATCAAACAGCTGTCCCAGCAGATCGACGTACCTTATGAAAAGCTGGCCAAGAAGGTCGATGAGCTCCATGAGTTCAATCCCATGCTGGGCCATAGAGGCTGCCGTCTGGCGGTGACTTATCCGGAAATCGCGGAGATGCAGACCGAAGCTATCATCATGGCGGCGATCCAGGTTTCTAAGGAAAGCGGACGCCAGATCGTTCCCGAAATCATGATTCCGCTGGTGGGCATGAAGAAGGAACTGGCTTATGTAAAGAACACGGTTGTGGAAACGGCGGAACGCGTCATGAAGAGAGAAGGGGTAACCCTGAAGTATCTGGTAGGTACGATGATCGAAATCCCGCGGGCGGCGCTCACCGCTGATGAAATCGCGGAAGAAGCCGAATTCTTCTCCTTCGGAACCAACGATCTGACACAGATGACCTTCGGGTTCTCCAGAGATGACGCCGGAAAGTTCATTCAGGATTATAGAGATAAGAACATCTTCGACGAGGATCCGTTCCAGACCTTGGATCAGAACGGTGTGGGCAAGCTGGTGAAGCTGTCGGCCGAGCTGGGCAGAAAGGTTCGCCCGGACATCCATTTGGGAATCTGCGGCGAGCATGGCGGCGATCCCAAGACCGTTGAATTCTGCTACAACACCGGGCTAGATTACGTGTCCTGCTCCCCGTACCGTGTTCCCATCGCCAGACTGGCGGCGGCACAGGCGGTCGTTCACGCAGAAAAATAAAGACAAATCACACGCACAGGGTACTTTGCCAACCGAAGGGTTGGTGAAGTACCCTGTTTTTTTGATTCATAGGTTTCAAAAAATCCGCGGATTGCTTTTACAAAGCATAATTGATATAATGTGATGAAGGATCAGGCGTTAACGGGGCGGTGGGTCGATAGGAGTGACGAATCAATCATGGAAATCGAGAGGCTGGAGCAGCTTTATAAGAAAAAATCGGAATACTTTAACTGGATGCTGGATGTGTACGAAGGAAATGTCTATGTCAGCGATATGGACACCTACGAGCTGCTGTATGTCAATCAGACCTCATGTGAGACTTTGGGACTTCCTTGCCATTCGCTGCTAGGCCGAAAGTGCTATGAAGTGATCCAGGGACGGACCGCACCCTGTCCTTTCTGTACCAATGACAAGCTGCGGGAGGATGAGTTCTATGAGTGGGAGTTTTTCAATCCGATCCTGGAGCGGACCTTCATGATAAAAAATCGCATCATCGACTGGGAAGGACACCGGGCACGCATCGAATTGTCTCACGACATGTACAGCACGGAGTATAAACTGGCGAAAAAGGACAAGGAGCGGGAGGCGCTGATTCGCTCGATTCCCGGTGGGTTTTCCCGTTTGGACGCCAGAGATCTCAGCACGATTCTCTGGTATGGCGCCGATTTTTTGAACATCATCGGCTATACGGAAAAGCAGTTCGAAATGGAGCTGGACTCTCGTTTTGCTTATGTCCACCCGGAGGACCTGAAACGGATCATTTCAGCGTTGCGCAAGATCAGGACCACCGGACAGAACGTCGTTTCGGAGGCGAGAGTCGTCACGCATTCCGGCAAGACTAAATTTGTGACCTTGACGTTGTGCTATGCCAGCGGGGAGGACAGCTGGGATGGGATTCCTTCCTTTTATAGTGTGATGCTGGATGTGACCAAAGAACGGAAAGAGCAGATTCGCCAACGCGTGGCATTGGAGGACGCCTATGAGCTGGCTCGCGTGTCCAGCGCCGCGAAGACAAACTTCCTGTCCTCGATGTCCCACGATATCCGTACGCCGATGAACGCCATCATGGGGATGACTGTCATCGCGCAAGCCAACTTAAGCGCGCCGGAAAAGGTGAGGGATTGCCTGGAAAAAATCAACATATCTAGTCGTCATCTGCTCAACCTGGTCAACGAGGTCTTGGATATGTCCCGGATCGAAAGCGGAAAGATCGATTTGACTTCCGAGATGGTCTCACTTCCGGATCTGCTTCAAGATGTGATGGATATGTTTCGGCCAATGCTTGCGGAAAAAAATCATCAATTTCAGATCAGTGCCGAGTGCGTTCGTCATGAGACGGTAGTGACGGACGGAGGACGTTTGCAGCAGGTGTTTATGAACCTGCTTTCCAATGCGGTCAAGTATACGCCCGAGGGAGGAACCATCAGCCTCAGGATTCGAGAAACACCTCTGAATGTCGGCAAGAGGGGACAGTATGAGTTTGTTTTCGCGGACGATGGAATCGGTATGTCCGATGAATTTATGAAACATTTATTCGAACCCTTCGTACGGGCGGAAGACCCGAAAATCAGCAAGATTCAGGGTACGGGTCTGGGTCTGGCTATCACGGATAATATCGTCCGTATGATGAACGGAACGATCGAGGTCAAGAGCAAATTGGGGAAAGGCAGTCAATTCATCGTTTCCCTTCCTCTGGAGCTGTGTGAGGACGAGGAAGCCTATGATTCCGAATTGGCGGGCTTGCCGGTGCTGGTGGTGGACGACGATCAAATCGTATGCGAAAGCACCGCCGCGCTGCTGAATGAACTGGGAATGCGGGGATATTGGGTGCTCTCAGGTGAGGAAGCCGTACGGCGTGCCGTGGAAGCCCACGAACGATCGGACGATTTTTTTGCCGTGATTCTGGACTGGATCATGCCGGGCATGAATGGTTTGGAGACGGTAAAAGCCATTCGGAAGAAGTTGGGCAAAGAA
>CAUHLX010000162.1 GCA_959606705.1 uncultured Bacillota bacterium
CACGTGCCACAGCTCATCGTCGGTGCGACGATCGTCAGTATTTGTACCACTCTGCCCGAAACCTTTGTTTCCGTTACGGCCGCTCTGAAGGGGGATTCCGATATGGCCTTTGGAAACGCCATCGGTTCCATTGCTGCCAACACGGGTCTCATTCTGGCAATCTTGATCATCTTTGCCCGTCCTCAGATCGAAAACCAGCGTGAATTTCTCCGAAATTCCATACTTCTGATCTTTCTGCTCTGCGTCTTGGAGGCGGCCGGCTTTTCCTTGGGACAGGTAAACCGATTTATGGGCTTTCTTCTTTTCTTCGGCTTGATCCTTTATTTGTGGAGCAATGTGCGTTCCGCCGCCAAACACACCCGGCTTCCCAAGCCGTCCGTGGATTTACCCGGCGATCCGAGTCCGAAGAAAGAAATTGATACGGAAACCGTTCCCCGCCCCCTCGGCTATTCCAAGGAGATCAGAAGAAATCTGTTCCTTTTTCTATTCGGAATTCTGCTCGTGGTAACCGGTTCCGATCTACTGGTTGATAACGGAATTGCCATTGCCGAATTTCTAGGGGTTCCTTCGATGCTGATCGCTCTTATCTTTACGTCCTTCGGCACGTCGCTTCCCGAATTGATGACCACCGTGACTTCGATCCGCAAGGACGCATCCAATTTGGGTGTGGGGAATATCATCGGCGCCAATATTCTCAATATCATTCAAGTGATCAGCCTTTCTTCCATCGTCCGACCGATTCCCCTGGATCAGGATCGCAGTATTCTTCTCTTTCAGCTGCCGCTCACTGTATTCTTGGTCAGTATGGTGATCTTATTCGGATGCTTGGGACGAGCTCGCTTTCGGAGATGGCAGGGCGTTCTCATTCTCATGGTTTACATCATCTTTACGCTGGTGAACCTCTTGCGTTTCCACTGCCCTTTGTTGGGACCACTCTTGTTCTGAATGAAAAAAGTTCCAAGCAAAAGGTGTGAGCCCCCTGGCGATCTTCACCGGATCAGACTCACACCTCTTTTGTTTTCGTTGGATTCGCTGCCCGCACCTTACTGAATTCGCGCGGTAATCACCGTCATGTCATCCTTTTCCTTCAATCCGTACCGTTCAATGGCCTTGTTCATGATGAGATCCGACATCGTCTGCGGATCCTTGGATTTCACTCCGGCAATGGTTTCCCGGAGCCAATCCAAATTCTGCGTTCCACGATCCGCATCGGTCACTCCGTCGGAGACGATGATCAGTTCGTCTCCTTTCTTCAGCCGCAGATCCACGTAATCCACCGGAATCCGGTCCAAAATTCCAATGGGCGGAGCAGATACCTTGATGGCCTCCACCTTTTCTCCCCGTTTGATAAAGGTTGCCGCGGCCCCGATCTTGAACAGCTTCACCCTGCCGGTGTTCAGGTCGATCAGTCCCAGATCCACCGTGGAGAAAATCTCTTCCGTGGAGTTGACCAGTAAAATGGAATTGACGATCTTCAGCGCCAGATCCACATCGAAGCCCGCCTGCATGAGATTGTAGAGCGTGTGAATGGTCAGGCTGCTTTCCTCCGCTGCCTTTTTGCCTTTTCCCATCCCGTCGGACAGCGCCACCATGTACCGGTTGTCCCGAAATTCCGTGCACAGATAGCTGTCGCCTGAAACGCCGTCGTCCTTGGCATATCCGGAAATCCCCATGCGCACTCCGAATCGGGGCGGCTCCTGCGCATTTCGTTCCTTGGGCTCGTTCAGCACGGAAATCATGCTTTCCACCGCCTTGGCCATACCTTTGAACTGATAGGCCATGATCGCCTTGCTGTTCTCCGCCCGGCGCTGCCAGCCTAAGTCCCCCGACCCTGCCGGAGACAGGACCGCGGCTCCCCCGCCGGCTCCGCTTCCTTCCACCGTGGAAGCACAGGCCTGAACCGACGCGGCCTTTGCTGCTCGACCGCAGGTCATGGCCAAGTCCATGAATACTCTGTGGTAGCCCTTCAGCATATCGGACGCCCGGTTTTTCGCCGCCATTTCGCAGTAGCTGTCATCCTGCCGCACCCGGGTCAACAGCAGGTCGATCCGCTGCATGAGTGAATAAGGAAGGAACGCGAAGGCTGCCGCCGCGATCAGCGGCTCCCACATAGACAGATACAAGCTGGGATAGCCTTTGACCACTCCGAAGCAGAGGCACACTCCGGCAAAGCAGACCGCACCCGCCAGTCGGCTATACCCCTTAAACATGCCGGCGATCAAACCGCCGCAGACCAGGATTCCCACCACCGCCGGAGAGGAGGCGGTCAGCAGCATGGCCGCGATCCCGGAAAACGCGCCGACCGCCGCGCCTTCCATCACTCCCATTCGATAAGCGATCAGCAGTGTGGCAAACAGGGCCGCCAGCTCCACGGGTACGATCCCCAAAACGGACGAAGGGGTAATTCCCGCGATGACCAATACGAACAGTACGCTCATGCTGCCCAGATTTTCAGCCGCGCTTCGTTTACGGCTGGCTTCCTTCCCCACAGGCATCAAAATATTATGAAACAGGTAGACCAGCACCAGAATCAGCAAGGACTCCGTTCCCACCATAAATCCGTCATACAGGAAGAATAGATGAGTCATGTAATAGTAGGTTCCTTTTACCCCCATGGTCAGCACCGCCGCGATCACTGCCCGGACCGGCATGGAAAGCCTCTTCTTATTGAGGATGAAAAACACCGCTCCGCACAGTGCGGCCGCCGCCAGATCTCCTTTTAAATCATGGCCTGTCCCTGAATTGGATAAAATGCCTAGAAGGACCAGCGGAAGCGCGTAGATATTCCATTTTCCCCGTGCCAGCAGAACGGTCAGCAGCGCCACGCCGCAGGGATACATCACTTGAAAAAAAGAAACCCGCGACAATGAAAAGGACAAACCGGCCACCACGGCCGCATATATGATCACCGTAAGGTCCGCGTGATCAGCTCTCCGTTTTTCTCCACGGATTCGCTGTTGAAAAACCTGGCGAAGATTTCCGAATAATAATTCCACAAACAATCCCTCCTTTTTTTCTACAGTATATCCGATGGTTTCGCTTCCTTTTGTAGAATGCTGGCGTAAGATTCCTGTTGTTTTCCCCAAAAAATCAAGGAAAAGCGACAGAAAAATCCCCTGCCTCCCACGGAATGGATTCCACGGAAAAGGCAGGGGATCATTTTTTGTCGAAGATCGTCTATTTATAATCCACGTTGACCATTGATTTGTCGGATTTGTCTCATCAGGCAATGCCGAAGAAGCGCTTGGCGTTTTGACAGGTCACCCTCGCCGCTTCCTCATAGGAAATTCCTTTGATCTCGGCTACCTTCGCGGCTGTGTGCGCTACGTACGCAGGCTCATTTCTCCTGCCTCGGTGTGGTTCCGGCGTAAGGTAGGGAGAATCCGTCTCCACCAGCAGATGCTCCAAGGGAATTTCCTCCACCACTTCTATGGTTTTTCTGGCATTCTTAAAGGTTACCGGGCCGGCAATGGAAATGGTGGCTCCCAGCTTCACATACTGGCGTGCCAGCTCTCTGCTTCCGGAAAAGCAGTGCATCAGCAATCTGGCGTCCGGCAGGCCATCCTCCTGAATGGGAAAAACCGAGGTCCGCTCCTTCGAGAATACCCCCTCTTCCTTTAAGATTCGCATCACATCGTCATTGGCGTCTCGATCATGGATCACGATAGGCATCTCCAGGGACAAGGCCAGCTGAATCTGGCGGCGGAACCAATGCTGCTGAAGGTCCCGTTCCGAATGGTCGTAATAATAATCCAGGCCGATCTCTCCGATGGCCAGCACCTTGGGTTTACGAGCCAGTCCTTTGATCATCAGCAGCGTTTCCTCGTCCATGGTCTTGGCCTCGTGGGGATGCACTCCTACGGCCGCGTAGCACCACGGGTATTTCGCCGCGTATTCCGTCACTCGGACCGAGCTTTCCAAATCGCAGCCAATGTCCATGACATAAGCCAGCTGGGAGTCCTCGATCCGCCGGATCATCTGCTCCCGGTCCTCGTCAAATCGTTTATCATCTATATGCGAGTGGGAATCGAACAGCATAAAAATAGCCTCCTTCTCTTTCGTTATCTCTTAGAAAGTATATGCCCAAATCCCTTTTGATTCAATCGTAAAGTTGCCAATTCCCACGAACTGCGATATCATCGTACCAGAAATGATTTGAAGATTACTCCGTTTACACACTAGAAGGAAGGCGAAACGATGGAATTTTATCAAGAGGAAACTTTTTTAAAGGATTTGGAACACCTGGTCAACATCGACAGCGGCTCCGGCAACGCTGTGGGGATTGCCGCCATAGCGGATTTCTTTGTGGAGCGATTTCGTTCTCTGGGACTTGAAGTGACCGTTCATGACCACGGCGAAACGGCTGGCCCCTGCGTGGAAGCTCGTCACCTCGCTTCCGTCGGAGACCCCGGCCGCCGCCGCGGAAACGAGGACTGCATCAGCGGTCACAACCACTCGGAGCATGAAAAAATCTATGATATTTTAATGGTAGGCCACATGGATACCGTATTCCCAGAGGGCACCTGCACGGCCCGACCGTTCTCCATTGCCGACGGACGGGCCTTCGGACCCGGCGTGGCAGATATGAAATCCGGTGATCTGCTCACCGTGTGCCTGTCCCGTTTTTTGTTGAAGCAGCATCCGGAGCTGAGCTTTTGCGTCGCTCTGAACGGGGACGAGGAGGTGGGCTCCCCCACCTCTCGGGAATGGCTGGATCAACTGGGCCGGCAAAGCCGCTATTGCTTCGTCTTCGAGCCGGGTCGGGCAGGCGGCGAGTTCGTTCAGAAACGAAAAGGTGTGGCCGAATTCGAGATCGAATGCCGGGGACGGGCCGCCCACGCGGGAGTGGCCCCGGAAAAGGGCGCCAGCGCCATCGTAGAGCTGGCCCATTTTGTGTGTGAACTGGCAAAGCTGAACCGTTATGAGATCGGCACCTCCGTGAACACCGGCTTAATCAGCGGCGGAAGCGCCTCAAACGTGGTCGCGGAGGAGGCTCGCGCCGTGGTGGATATACGCTACGAAATCCCTTCCGAGCTGGAACGGATCGAAGGCGTGCTGGAACAGCTCCGCCGCGCGCCTATCGTCGACGGAGTCACCACCACAATTACCAGAAATCCCGGTTTTCCTCCCATGAATCCCAATCCGGCCACGGAACGGCTGATCGCACTCATGGAAGAGGAAGGGCGCCGTCTGAACATTCCCACCCGATTTATCGCCACGGGAGGAGCTTCCGACGCCAACCACCTCTCCACTCCGGAGCTGCCGGTGATGGATGCCTGCGGACCCCAGGGCAGCGGCTTTCACAGCGATCAGGAATACATCGACCTGGACAGCATTCGCCAGCGCCTAGTCCTCCTGTCCGCTGTCTTCTCCCGTCTTTCACTCTAAATCCTGCGCAATTCCTCCAGCACCTGGTCGATTTTGGACTGGGGTACTCTACCGCGAGCTTGCCCCAGCACTCCGGCCAGAGTCATATTCTTGGCCATCCCCATCAGCGGATGGGACAGCAAGCCGGGGAATTCCCGGTTCACCACAGCCCTGGCCGACGGATTTGCCAGGACTTCCCGCACTAAAATCCGATTGTTTTTTAAATTCATTGATCATCACGCTCCTTTATGAGAGGCACCGGGCTCCGAAGCTCCCGGCGTTTCTCGTTTTTTTTAACCTTCCTATCATCTTATGACCCACCGGAAAGAATCTTGCGGAACAACGGAAAAACGTGGTATAATAGAACGAAGTCTAAATAGTTTTACTATTCAGTTTTGTTTGATGAGGGAGGTTATGTTGTGATGAAAGGGAAACGAAAAAAAGTGCTGTCTTTGATTCTATCCGCCGCGATGATCATCGGCATGCTGCCATCCATGGTCTTTGCGGAGAGCGAAGAGCCGCCGGAGAAGGTCCCGTCCGCCGCAGTGTTTGCGGATATGCCCGACAACTGGTCTACCGAGGCCTTAAACAACGCGGTAAAAAAGGGCCTGCTCAGCGGTTATGAAGAAAACGGAAAACAGTTGATCAAAGCGTCCGCTCCGCTTTCCCGCGCTGAAATGGCGGTGGTCATGAGCAGGGTTTTGAAGCTGACCGACGAGGCGGACCTTTCCGCTGTTACCGACGCAGCTCCCAAGGCCTGGTATGCCAAGGACTTGGCCAAAGCCGTACAAGCCGGCATCTACGCCAAAGATGAAACGCTTCGTCCAAACGATGCCATCACCCGCCAAGAAGTGATGACCGTGCTGACCAGGGCATTTCAGCTGGAAGCCGCTCCCTCCTCGGCAGCGAGCTTTGACGACGCAGCGCAGATTGCCAATTGGGCGAAAGGCAGCGTGGGGGCTATGGTGAAAGCCGGTTATGTGAAGGGCAGCAACGGAAAAATCAATCCGCAGGCCAACATTACCCGAGCCGAATTCGCGGTAATGATGGATCAAATCGATCAAAAAAACGACGCCAGCAAGCCGGCTGCCTCTCGGTATCTCTTGAAAAACGGATTGATCGCGGATGGTACCGGCGGCACACCGTTTACGGGAAATGTAGTGATCAACGGAGATAAAATCGAAAAAGTCT
>CAUHLX010000163.1 GCA_959606705.1 uncultured Bacillota bacterium
CCACATCCGTAAAAATGGTGGCGCCGGTGGTGGTGAAGCCGGAGGTGGATTCAAACAGGGCGTCCACGAAGGACTCGGTCACACCGCAAAGCTGGTACAGCACGGCGCCCGCAAGAGATGCGACGATCCAGCAGAGCGCTACGGTGAGAAAGCCTTCCCTGATCTTCAAAACGGAGTTCGTGGGGTGGACGAATCGATGGATCATCGCGCCGACCAGAGCCATGGGAACAATCAGGGCGAGAAAGGCGGAGCCTTCCGAAAACTCGTTGAATACCAGCGCGAGAAAAAAGAACGGCAGCATGGCAAAGGAGAGCAGCAGGATGATCAATCCCAGCACGCGGATAATTGCTTTGTAATTCAATTCCATGAGAAACCCATCCTCCTTTCCTGTTTACCGATCCGGATTCCAAAACGTGGGGGAGAAGAGGAGCAGAATCGTGAACAGCTCCAGTCGTCCCATGATCATCAAAAACGATAAAAAGATCTTGGAAAAATCGGAAAAAATGCTGAAGTTCATTGCCGGACCCACCAGTGAAAAACCGGGGCCCACATTGCTCAAACAAGCCACGGTGGCGCTGAAAGTGGTCAGCAAATCGAAGTTTTCCAAGGAAAGCACTAACGAAGCAGCGAAGAACACCACCAGATACAGGAATACGAAGCTGGTGATGCCGGATACGGTATCCGCGTTGACCGGGCGTCCGTCGATCTTCACCGGATACACCGCCTGGGGATGAATCCGGCGGTAGATGCCTCTTTTCAACAGCTTCACTAAAACCAGGATTCGGGTGACCTTGATCCCGCCTCCGGTGGAAGCGGAACAGCCGCCGATGAACATGAGGATGAACAGCAGAGACTTGCACAGCGGCGGCCAGAAATCAAAATCCGCCGTGGCATATCCGGTGGTGGTAATAATGGAAGCTGTTTGAAAGAACGCGTCTCTGAGGGCTTGACCGATGGAATGGTACATGCCGCTCAGATAAAGAGCTGCCGAGATGATCAGTGTCACTCCGCTGATGATCAACAGGTAAAACCGCAGCTCGCCGTCCGCGAAGAAGGATTTCCACTGACCTTTTAAAAGATGGTAATACAAGTTGAAGTTGATCCCGGCCATGAGCATGAAAACCGCGATCACCAGATCGATGTAAAGGCTGTCAAAATGTCCGATGCTGGCGCCGTAATTGGAAAATCCGCCGGTGCCTACCGTACTGAACGTATGGGTGAGGGCGTCGAACCAATCCATGCCGCCCAGCATCAGAAGAATTGTCTCCACGATGGTCATACCGCCGTACATAACATAGAGGATCTGCGCGGAATCCGAAATCTTCGGTTTCAGCTTGTCCAAAGTCGGACCCGGGGTCTCCGCTCTGACGATCCGCTGACCGCTGATTCCCAGACGGGGGAGAAGCGCAATGGCAAAGACCAGGATTCCCATGCCGCCCAGCCAGTGGGTAAAGCAGCGCCAAAAGAGGATGCCCTTGGGCAGAATTTCGATTTCGGTAAGAATGCTGGCGCCGGTCGTGGAAAATCCGGAGGCCGTTTCAAAGAACGCATCCGCGAAGCGGGGAATCGCTCCGGAGATCAAAAAAGGCAACGAACCGGCCAGCGAAGCCAAGAACCAGCTGGCTCCCACCACCAGAAAGCCTTCCCGCATTTTCAGAACCTGGGATTTCGGCCGCAGCACCTTCGTCACAACAAAACCGGCGACCGCCATAGGTACGATCACCGTTAAAAAGGACAGAGCCGTGTGCCATTCCCCGTAGATGACGGACACTCCCACGGAAGGGAGCATCGCCGCGGCGAGGACGATACCGATCATTGCCAGTGTTTTTAAGACCAGTTGATAATTGAGAACCATTTTTACCAGGACCTCTCGTTTAGCCGAACAGGCCGCGCCGCTTCATGCGGAACAGCTTTTCCAGATCCGGCATATTGGAAAGCAGGCAGAGCACGATGACTCGGTCGCCCTCTTTAAACACCGTGTCCCCGGTTGGAATCAGAACTTTATTGTTTCGATAGATCGCGGCGATCACCAGACCGCCGGGCAATTGAAGCTGACTGAGGGGCGTACCCTTCAGCTTCATCTGAGCGTCTACCACGATTTCCACAAATTCGGCCTGGCCCTGAATGAGCTGGGAGGAAATGATGCGGGAAGAGCCCTGAATGAAGCGCAGAATGCTGCTGGCAGTCATATCCAGAGGATTCAGCGCCATGCTGATGCCCATCTTTTCAATCAATGTGGCGTAGCTTTTTCGGCTCACCTTGGCGACCACGTCTTCAATATCCTTTTGATTGGCCAGCAGCGCCAGCAAGAGGTTTTCCTCATCATAGCCGGTGACCGTGACGAAAGCGTCCATGTCTTCGATGTTTTCCTCCGCCAGAAGATTTTGGTCCGTGGCATCTCCGTGGAGCACCATCACATTGTCCAGGTGTTCGGATAGATATTGACAGCGCAGCCGGTCAATTTCGATGATCTTCACGGCCACGCCGAAAGCGGACAGCTTTTGAGCGAGAAAATATCCCGTCTTTCCGCCGCCGGCAATCATGACTCGTTGAAGGTCCGTATATTTTTTCTTATCCAGAACGCTGTGAGAAAGCTTCATGACATCTTCGCTTTCCCCGATCACGTACAAGCTGTCATTTTCCGCCAGAACCGTGTCTCCGTGGGGAATGATGATCTTGCCGTTTCTGGAGATGGCGGTGATCAGCATGTCCGGAAGAACCTGAGAGACCTCGGGCAAAGGCATTCCGATCAGCTTGGGGAGCTTGTTGGTTTTGAACTCGATGATGGATACTTTTCCACTGGAATAACAGCCGTTGCTGAAGGTGTACTTTTCCACCAGGTATTTATAGATTTCATTGGCGATGGCCAAATCGGGATTGACAATATAATCGATGTTCATACATTCTTTGATGAAATTGATCTGATTGACGTGCTCCGGATCGCGGATCCGGGCGATCACCCGGGGACAGCCCAGTTTTTTAGCGAAAGAGCAGATCACGATGTTCTTTTCATCATCGGCGGTAACGGCGACTAAATAGTCGTAGCTCCAGATTTTGATCCGCTTTAAAACGTCAATTTGTTTGGCGTTTCCGGTAATGGTGAGCAGATCCATCTGATTGGATATTTTTTGCAGTAATTCGTGGTCCTTATCGATCAGGGTGACTTCGTTATCGCCGCCCAGAAGAGCCTCCGTTATGGTAACACCAAGCTTACCGGCTCCGACAATCGCTACTCTCATATCTATTTCTCCTCCTGCTGAACATCCCCTATTTTACCACGGCCGATTGGAAAAGCAACGGCATTTGCAAAGAATCTATTAAGATTGTGTTTTTTCTATGAAGATTTTGTCAAGAAGTAAGATAAGAAAAATAAATATTGAATTTTATAGAAAATAATGTTATTCTATACTTACAAATAAAAGAAATTTATAAAAATATATGAAAGGAATATTTGGATGAACAAAAAGGAATTGGGAAGCTGGGGAGAGGAACGGGCGGTGAATCAGCTGCGCAAAGAAGGTTATCGGATTTTAGAACGCAATTTCAGATGCCGGTCCGGCGAAGTGGATGTGGTGGCCCGGAAAAGGACCGGATCGTATTCGTGGAGGTCAAAACGAGGCGCAGCGTGGCATACGGTCTGCCCTGCGAAGCGATTACGGAAAGCAAAAAGCGACGGCTGCGAAACATCGCGGACTTCTATATGAAGTCCCGGCGCCTGGGCTGCTGTGCCATGCGCATCGACGTAGTGGAACTGGTTTATCAGAACGGCGGCTGGTACTATCGTCATCTGATCAACGCAGTTTAGAGTTTGATTGGAATGGGGGGATCATCGTGTTTTCCAGAGTGAGGACCGCTACGCTGCACGGTCTGGCAGGAAAGACCGTTTTTGTGGAAACGGACTTGTCACAAGGACTTCCGGCGCTTTCGGTGGTGGGATTGCCGGATCTGTCGGTGCGGGAAGCCAGGGAACGGATTCGTTCGGCGATTTTGAATTCGGGGTTTCGATTTCCGGCGCAGCGCATCACCATCAATCTTTCGCCGGCAGGAGAGCGCAAGGAGGGGACACATTTCGACCTTCCTATCGCCATGGGTGTGCTGGCAGCCTGCGGCACGGTGAGCGCGGAGCGGATTTCGGAGTACGCTTTCCTGGGCGAATTGTCGCTGGAGGGCCGCTTGACACCGGTGCGGGGAGCGCTTCCGCTCTGTATTCGGCTGCGCCGGGACGGAGTGGTGAAGATTATCCTGCCCAAAGCGAATTTGCCGGAAGCTGAGCTTCTTCCGGGGGTGGAGCTGTTCCCTGCGGAGGCGTTGAGAGAGCTGGTGGACTGGTTTTCCCACGAAGGACCGCCGAAAGGGATTCCCGGCGGTCGGGAGCCATGGCCGCTGTCTGCCTGCGGAGCCGCCGGCGGAGATGACGTTTCCGAAGCGGGAGCGGCGGATTTTGCCGACGTCTTGGGACATGAAGGCAGCAAGAGGATGCTGCAGGTGGGAGCGGCGGGCTTGCACGGGGTCCTCATGAGCGGTCCCGCCGGCTGCGGGAAGACCATGCTTGCCAGGAGGATTCCCTCGATTTTACCCAATTTAACACAGGAAGAACGCCTGGAGGTAGCGCAGATTTACAGCGTCGCCGGTCTGGCCCGGGAAAAATGGACGGGGATGGGCCGCCGACCCTTTCGAGCGCCTCACCACACGATCACCGCGCCGGCGATGGCCGGAGGAGGGAGACGACCCACGCCGGGAGAGGTTTCTTTGGCACACTGTGGGGTTCTGTTTTTGGACGAGCTGCCGGAATTCCAAAGAGAGGTTCTGGAGCTCCTGCGCCAGCCGCTGGAGGACAAACAGGTGTTGATCTGCCGTAGCGAGGGAAATGTGGCGTTTCCGGCGGATTTCATGCTGGTGGGCGCGATGAATCCCTGCCCCTGCGGCCATTTTGGAGAAGCGGATCCTCCCTGTACCTGTACGGAAACACAGATTCGCAGATACCGTTCTCGGGTATCGGGGCCGCTGTTAGACCGGATCGACCTGCTGATCGAGGTCCCTCCGGTGCCTTATGACAAGCTCCTGGGAGCGTGTTTTTGGGCGGGAGAGAGGGGCATCGATTCCGCTGAGCTTCGAGAGGGAGTGGAGCTGGCCTGGCGAGCTCAGCAAAAACGATTTCAAGGGACTCGCGTTCATTTTAACTCACAGATGAATTCCACACAGATCAGGAGGTACTGCGTCTTAAATCCGGATTGCCAGCATCTGCTGGAGCTGGCCTGCTCCAAATGGAGACTGAGCGCCAGAGGGGTTCGGAAGGTGCTGCGGCTGGCCAGAACCATAGCGGACCTCGCGGGGAGTGAAGCGATCGATTCGCGACATCTGGCGGAAGCGATCCGCTGTCGATGTCCGGAAAACGGACCCGGGAGGGAGACCTTTTGACATTTTAAGGAGAGAGCAACGATGGAAAACGGGGCCGGAGGAGAGAGGGACGATGGAAGACGGAGCTGGAGTGGAAATTTATGATCTGTGGCTGGACGGGGCCGGTGGGCTGGGACCTCGGAGCAAGCTGGCGTTAGCCAGCGGCCTGGGAGGTGCGGAGGAAGTTTATCGGAGCGATTGGGAAACGGTAACCGCGCTGCTTTCCGCATACCAAAGCGAAGAGGACGGCAGGGAAGCACCGTCGCTTAACGGAGGGGGGCGCTGGTGGAACCGGGAACGATGGGAGCGACGTGAGGCGGAGCTGAGACAGGCGGAAGCTGTTTTCGCGCGGATGAAGAAAAGCGGGGTCCGCGGTATGACTGCGCTTTCTGCGGAATATCCGCCGGCACTTCTGGGGATCTACGATCCGCCTTGGATTCTGTATTATCAGGGAGAACCGGCGGTGTGCCGTCAGGTCTGCGTGGCCGTGATAGGTGCCAGAAAAGCCTCCGCTTACGGAAAATGGGCGGGTCGGCGGCTGGGAGAGACACTGGCCGCCATGGGCATCACGGTGGTCAGCGGCATGGCGTACGGGGTGGATGCCAGCGCACATCAAGGAGCCCTGTCCGCCGGCGGACCAACCGTGGCGGTGCTGGGATGCGGGGCGGATGTCTGTTATCCGCGAAGCAACCGGACTTTGATGAAAGAGATTTCCGGCCAAGGGGTGATTTTTTCCGAGTATCCTCCGGGAACGGAACCGGCACCGTATCGTTTTCCCAGGCGCAACCGAGTGATCAGCGGACTGTCTTCCGCGGTGATCGTAGCCGAAGCGGGAATTCACAGCGGCTCTCTGATCACCGCCGGCTTGGCTGCGGATCAGGGCCGGGAGGTGTACGCGGTTCCCGCCAACATCAACAGCACCGTCGGCTTGGGCGCAAATCTTCTGATTCGGGACGGGGCAGTTCCCATCTGTTCCATGGAAGAGTTGAGAGGACTATTGGGCGGATCGGAAGGACTGCCGGACGGTCCGGAAGCTTCCCTGCGCAAAACGTTGGGCGAAGATGAGGCACGGTTATATGATGTGATTCTTCGGTCCGGAGAGAGCAGCGTGGATCAGATGTGTGCGGAAACCGGGAAAACAGCGTCAGAAATCAATGGAA
>CAUHLX010000164.1 GCA_959606705.1 uncultured Bacillota bacterium
AATCGGCACGTACAGTCTCACGGAGGAGGTGTGTGTCAATTCCGTATCGGAGGCCCTGGCCCGTGGGGTTCGGCTGATCGATACGGCTCACGCCTACGGCAATGAGGAAAGCGTTGGGGAGGCCGTTCGGAATTCCGGCATCCCCAGAGAGGAAATATTCGTGATCACCAAGCTTTACCCGGACCAGTTTGCCCAACCCGAGGAAGCCATCGAGGCGGCACTGGAAAAACTGGATATTGGCTACATTGACCTTTTGCTGCTCCATCATCCGGGGAATGGGGATGTGGCCGCCTACAAGGCCATGGAACAGGCGGTGGCGGAGGGCAAGGTTCGCTCCATCGGCTTGTCCAACTGGTATGTGGAGGAATTGGAGGAATTTTTACCTCAGGTGACGATCACGCCTGCGCTGGTGCAAAATGAGATCCACCCTTATTACCAAGAAAACCAGGTGATTCCCTATATCCAAGGGCTTGGCATCGTGGTGCAAGGCTGGTATCCGCTGGGCGGCCGTGGGCATACGGCGGAGCTGCTGGGGGATTCGGTGATCTCCGAGATCGCCGCGGCTCATGGCAAATCTTCAGCACAGGTCATCCTTCGCTGGAATCTACAAAAGGGCGTAGTCGTGATCCCGGGGTCCGGCAACCCCGACCACATTCAGGAAAACACCGAGCTCTTTGACTTTGCGCTCAGCGAGGAAGAGATGGCACGGATCAAGGCGCTTGACCGTAATGAGAAACACGATTGGTATTGAGATCCGCGAATGAGAGGAACCGCTCCTGCCGGGAGCGGTTTCAAAGGAAGGCGGCCGATACACGAAAACGGGTCATTGAGAATAGGCTGAAGGCCCCCCGGCACAAAGGAAGAGCCGTAGGAACGTTCCAATTATCAAAAGATTATCTGCCAAAAGCAAAGAACAGCAGATTATTATCGTACAGATATTGTGAAAAGATAGAGGTGGACAGGACGTCCTGAAGAATCGGATTGTCGGTGAGCCCCAGCATGGGGACCATGAAAGCCAGCACGACATAGACGACGATCATCCCTTTGGCGGCGCCGGCCAATCCGCCCAAAACCCCATCCACAAAGCCGGTGATTCCGTCGTTGTTCTTTTTGCTGAATAGAAGGGAGATCAGCAGAAACACCAGTCGGACTCCTACGGCGATCAGCAGAAAGCCCAGGATGTTAAACACGATTTGAGTCAAACCATCGGTGAGGGCGTCCGCGAGAGCTCCGGCGGCGCCGTCGATGATTCCTTGAATGGTGCTTCCCAGAGCCGCAGGAAACTGTGATAGGGCGTACTGCGTGGTGGATTCGCTGCCGCTGGAAAAGTGAACGGAAAGAATGGAGTGAATCGTGTCATAAATAGAAGTTTTCCCCATCAAAATTTCCGTGGCCTTCGGATAGAACACAAAGGCCAGCACGATGGACAGAACCCATCCGGCAATGTGCAGGAAGGTCCGGGCAAACCCGTTGGAATACCCCCTGACGACGGAAATGATCAAAATGATCCCGACTGCAATATCTATGAGCATCGAAGCTCCCCCTTTTCCCCGCATATTCAACCCCCGGCGGGCATATAACTAAGCATGCATTAATATTACCAATTATTCGCCGGAAATACAAGGAAGCAAATTAAAAGAGGAACGAAGGGGGATTTCGGTCATGAATTATATGAAGTACAACCGCAGCTTAGTGATGCTGGAAGCGCAGAGCTCCGAATTCAGCGCCAAAGAGGGAGCGGTGAAGGGCCATTTGAAGGTGGAGACCGGAAACGGAAAAGGGGCTCTGCGATGCACGGTACAGAACCTGCGTTACTATCCGAAAGGAGAATACATATATAAACTGATCTTGTTCGGACGGAAGGGGGAACGGACCCTCCACACGATCATTGGAAATCTGGTGGTCAACCGTTACGGAAACAGCGAAACTTATTTCCGTTTCAACCCGCTGGACGTCGATGAGCGGGGAAACAGCTTCGACGACTACTTTGCGGCCATCGTGGCCGCGGTCTCTACCCGTGACGCCAAGGAAGCGCTTCATCCGGTGCTCAAGGGGACCCTGGAATTTGAGGGAAAGTCCGAAGGGCAGTCTCAGCGGACTCAGGTAAAAGCGGCAGCTTCAAAGGAAGAGGAAACGGAGGTGGTCGAGATGGGGGAGTCAGAGGCTTGCCCCGAGAGGGAGGAGGACCAGCCCCCTCAACCGCAGGAGAAAAGCTATAATCGATTTTACAATGAGTATCTTTTGAACATCTGCAGTTATACATGCAAGGTGGCGGATTATTTTGAAGAGGTGGAGCCGTTCGAGACGGATCGGACGGGAGCGCGCTGGAAGAAGATATCGGATGTGGAAACGCTGCCTCTGGTTTCGCCGGGGGCCCATTATTTCGCGGGACAGTATCAGCACTTTCTGTTCGGAGCCGCGCCAGGCGAAGAGGGAACCGCGAGAAAATACTACTTTGCCATTCCTGGACGTTTTCTGGAAACCGAACAGCCGGATGGAGGACGTTCCGGATTCACTCTCTGGCAGCCGGTAAAGGGGGCTGCCAAGGAAAAGAGCGCTTACGGGTACTGGATCATCTGCGTAGACGCGTTGACAGGGGAGCTTCAAGACGCGTAGTGAGGATGTGGAGCGTGTGATTTTTAAGATCACACGCTCGTTTTTTTGCCGCGGAAAACAATCTGCGCCGCCCTTGAAAACCCGTGGAAAAACTACCCTACGCCGGTTGAAAACCAAAACGAAGTGTGATATTATTGATAAGATAGTCTGATTAATTATTCAGGGGTGAGGACGTGCAGCCTGATTTTTTCATGCGTGAAGCACTGCGGGAGGCCGAAAAGGCTTATTCGTCAGGAGAGGTTCCCGTAGGAGCCGTAATCGAAAAGGATGGAGAGATCATTGGCCGGGGAGAAAACCGAATCGTTCGGGAAAAAGACCCTACTGCCCATGCGGAATTGATTGCGATTCGGGAGGCGGCCAAAGCGTTAGGAAGCACCCGGCTGTTAGGATGCCGCCTGTACGTGACCACGGAGCCCTGCGCCATGTGCGCCGGAGCCATCGTGCTCGCCCGTTTGGAAAAGATCTATATCGGAGCGTTAGATCCCAAGACCGGCGCCTGCGGGTCCCTGCGCAACATCGTGGAGGATCCCAGACTGAATCATCAGGCAGAGGTGGAAACCGGCCTGCTGGGAGAAGAATGTGGACAGCTCCTGAAACGCTTTTTTCATGAACTGAGAACCAGGAAAAAATACGAAAAAGAACAGTTAAAATCGGATACCGGAGGAAAAAAGAAATGAAGAAAAGATTAGGCCTCATCCTGAGCCTTACCCTTTTGATCGTATCGCTGAGCAGTTCGCTCTGCTTTGCGGCCGGCGGGCTGGAGCTGCTGGACAGCTCCCCGAAGGAAGGCAGCAAATCGTCGGTCATCAACAACGTCGCCATCAAGCTGTACTTCAACGAGGATGTTACAAGCAAAGAAGCGCAGGCGGCGAACAAGGACTGTTTTAAGATCACCGATCCCAAGGGCAAGGAGATTTCTTATCGGCTGCTGTACAACCACAAAAAATATCCGAATCAGATTTGGATTCAGTTGGAAAAGGATCTCGTTCAGAAAACCGAGTATAAGATCGTCGTTTCCGGAAAGCTGGTCGATTCCAACGGCAATAAGCTGGGCAAGAATGAAACCGTAGCGTTCCGTACCCGTGATATGAGTCAGGACAACACGGTTTACATGGTGCTGATGGTGGTCATGTTCGGCGGAATGTTCTTCTTCTCCTCCTGGGATATGAAGCGTCAGGCGAAGAAACAGCAAGAGGAGCTGGATGCCAAGGTCAATCCGTATAAGATTGCCAAAGAAAAAGGCATATCTTATGAAGAGGCACTGGTCATCGCTCAGAAGGAAAGAGAAAAGCTGGAGAAAAAGAAAAAGAAACAGGAAGAGCAGGAGGCGGCAATGCGAGCCGCTCTGGAAGAGGATGACGATGACGACGATTATTACGACGAGGATGTATATCATGTGGCCAGAAAACGGCCGATCTCCGCGGTAGGCGGGAAAGGCGTTCCCAGAGCACATAATACGCAGGATACGGCGGCGGAAAAGAAGCAGTCTCAGCCATCCGGGAAAAAAGGGCAGAGCAAGCAGCAGAAAAAGAAGAATAAGAAATAAAACGGTTCGAAGGCCGTTGAGACAGAAGAAAGGAGCGCCGCGGAGCATAGCCCGGGCGCTCCTTTGTCGTTTGCGCTCTGATTAATAATACCGTCTTCTTCTATTGAAGAGCTCATTCAAGAGCAGGATATCCAGCAGATCACGGAACAGTCCGCGGCTGCGGAGAGCTTCCGGAGAAGCGTCGGAGGCCGCCTGAGCCATTGCGGTCATGTCAGGCGCCGCAAACTGCATTTCGATGGTATCTCCCATTTTTCTCAGAGTCTCACGGGAGGGCATCATGCTTCCGCAGGCATCCATTTGGTCACAGGCTTCCAGTACAAAAGGCTGGATTTGATAGAAAATGTTGGGATAGAGCAGCTCATAATCCACTGGTGCGCTTGCGGGGGCGGCGGATTTCATCTGAGGGTAAGACCAGCGAATCAGGTCATTTTCAATTATCATAGTATGTCACTCCTGTAAATCGTTATGTTTTACCAACATACTATGCGTCTGGTCATCCTTCTGCCACCCCAATAGAAAAAGCGGCTGCCGCATCCTGAGATGAGGTGACCGCTTTTTGCCGGGAGTGTTTTAAAATACCATCCTGTCGTTTTGCCCTTACTTATTTTGGGAGGGCGACACGCTGTAAAGATGCTTGTCACTGGATAAAATTACATTTGTCTGTGTCCGTTTAATTCCGGAAATTCCCTTAATGCGGTTCATCAGGCTTTCCAGCGTCGCGGTATTGCGCGTGGTGATCTTCAACACATAGTCATACTCACCGGTAACGTAGTGGCATTCGAGGATCTCGTCCTCCGCCTGTACGAAGTCCAGGAAATCACTGGTATGCTGCGGATTCTCCAAGCTGATATTCATAATGACCGAAAGCTCCTTGTCAAGAGCGTGAGAATTCAGGATCACGGTGTACTTTTCGATGACATTGCAGCTTTCCAGCTTTTTCAAACGCTCACTGACCGCTGACAGAGAGAGATTTACCTTTTTACTCAATTCCGAAATGGACACCCTGGAGTTGTCCTGAAGAACTTCTAAGATTTTAACGTCAATCACGTCCATACTTTCACCACCTTAACTTCACACATCACATATACATATGGCAAATACAATTCTCATTTACTGAAATAATACCAAAACATTTTAGATAAATCAAGTAATTTACGATATTTTTTCTGTAAAAAACCGGACTTTCCAGATTATTTTCTTCTCCTTAAAGGTTTTTTTGATTCTCTTTTATCAATTAGGAGGATTATGGTATAATAGTACAATAGCCGCGTAGGACTTGAAACGGCTATTTCACCATGTCTTACCTTGTGGCACCCGAGCGGCAAAGCCGCCTGCTGTCCGTTTTGCCGACAGGATCGGTGATTGTGGTATAATGATCAATGATCGCATCGATATGGTAGAATGATTGTGAATTGGATATCATAACCTTGAGGAGGAATCATAGATGGCTGAAAATATTGAATCGAACTTTATACACAACCTGATCGATCAGGATTTGGAGGAGCAGGTGTACGATCAGGTCTACACTCGTTTTCCTCCGGAGCCTAACGGGTATCTGCACATCGGACATGCCAAGTCTATCTGCCTGAACTTTACCACGGCGCAGAAATACGGCGGCAAGTGCAATCTGAGATTTGACGATACCAACCCGGTAAAGGAAGATACGGAATACGTGGATTCCATTAAGGGAGACGTGCGGTGGCTGGGATTTCAGTGGGAAAAGCTGCTCTTCGCTTCGGAATATTTTCCTCAGATGTACGAATGCGCGGTAAAGCTGATCGAAAAGGGCAAGGCGTTTGTCTGCGATCTCAACGCCGAGGAGATCAAGGCGTATCGCGGGACACTCACCGAGCCGGGAAAGGAAAGTCCCTTCCGGAATCGAAGTGTGGAAGAAAATCTCAGACTTTTTGAAGAAATGAAGGCCGGTAAGTACGCCGACGGAGAAAAGGTTTTGAGAGCCAAGATCGACATGTCCTCTCCCAATATCAATATGAGAGATCCGGTGATTTATCGGATCGCCCATACCACTCACCACAACACCGGAGACGAATGGTGCATCTACCCAATGTACGACTTTGCGCATCCCATCGAAGACGCCATCGAAGGGATTACCCATTCCATCTGTACCATGGAGTTTGAGGACCATCGGCCGCTGTATGACTGGGTACTGAGGGAACTGGACTGGCCGCGTCCGCCGCGGCAGATTGAGTTTGCCCGGCTCAACCTCACCAATACGGTGATGAGCAAGCGGTATTTAAAAGCGCTGGTGGACAATGGCGACGTAGAAGGCTGGGACGATCCCCGGATGCCTACCATCGCCGGCCTGCGCCGCCGGGGTTACAC
>CAUHLX010000165.1 GCA_959606705.1 uncultured Bacillota bacterium
AAAACGGCCTCGCCGAAATCGACGAGACTCGTTGTTTGACCTGTGGTTACTGCGCTCCGGTCTGTCCGGTGATGGCCATCATCTATCTGTGAGCAATCCGGAAATCAACGGACCGTAATCATTCCGCCGCCCAGACATCGTTCCCCCTGGTAAAACACCACGGACTGTCCCGGCGTAGGCGCTCTCTGCGCCTGTCGGAACTCCACTCGAACCAGGCCATCTCCCTCCGCCTGAAGCCGCGCCGCGGCCGGCTGTGCCGCGTATCGTATTTTTGCTTCCACTTGAATTCCCCGATACGCTTCCGGAAGACCTGCCGCATCCTCCGTTGTGTCTACGGCGAACCGGCAATTGTTTACCATAACTATTTTATGGAACAAATCCTCGTTCGAACCCAAGGTCACCGTATTTTTCAGAGGATCCAGCGCGGTGACGAACATGGGCTTCCCAAAAGTCATGCCCAAGCCTTTTCTCTGTCCGATGGTATAATGGATGATGCCCTGGTGCTGTCCCAGCACCTTCCCCTCCTGGTCCACAAACGCTCCGGGCTGAGAGTTCCTTCCCCTGCTTTTGATGTAATCGATATAGTTTCCCCGGGAAATAAAACAGATTTCCTGACTGTCCTTATCCTCTGCGTTGGAAAGACCCTGGCCTCGCAGAAGCTCCCGAACCTGTTCCTTGTCCGGGGAGCTTCCCAGCGGCAGCAGCAGCCGGGAGAGAATCCTTTGTGGAAGCCGGTAAAGCATGTAGGATTGATCCTTTCGCCGGTTATCCCCCATGTGAACGTAGAAAATTCCGTCCTTCTCTTCCTTTTCGATCCGAGCGTAATGACCCGTGGCGATCCACCGAGCTCCGATTCGATCCGCTTCTTCCTCCAGCGTTTTAAACTTCAGCAGAGGATTACAGCGGACGCAGGGATTAGGGGTCTCTCCCCGCAGATATGAGTCGCAGAAATCATCGATGATCCGATCTGCGAATTCTTCCGAAACATTTCGATAAAGGAAGGAGATTCCCAGCTGTGCCGCAGCCGCTTCGGCCCGTTCTGCCAAGGCCTTCTGATTTCCCAGCACGTCAAAAAACAGGCCGGTCACCTCATAACCGGCCTGCTGTAAAAGCAAAGCGGCGGCCGTGCTGTCCACACCGCCGCTCAACCCTAATAAAACCCTCATGCGTCCTCTTCCTCGTGCTCGTGCTCCGCCTCCGCGTCGGGATCGAAATCTTTTAAGCCTTCCAGTTGCAGATCGTGTTCCACAGCGTATTGGTAAATCGCACTCTTGACCGCCTGAGCGGACAGCACGGAGCAGTGGATCTTGGGGCCGGGAAGCCCGCCCAGCTCATCGATGTAATCCTGATTGGTCAGCTTCAGCGCTTCTTCCAGGGTCTTTCCTTTGATCATGTCCGTCGCCACGCTGGAAACCGCAATGGCCGAGCCGCAGCCAAAGGTCTTGAATTTGGCGTCGGCGATGATGCCATCCTCCACCTTGATAGAGATCTGCATCATGTCCCCACACACCGGACTCCCGAACGTTCCTACCGCGTCCGGGTTTTCCATATCTCCCGCGTTGTGCGGATTCATGAAGTGCTCCATCACTTTATCGTTATACATTCCCATCATACTTCTCCTTTCCGCTCGCGCAGGACCTGCGCGCTTTCCATCGGATGATCCTTGTCAAAGGGTGATATCTCCCTTAATTTTTGAACGATTTTGGCCATGGAATCCACCACGTAATCGATGTCCTCCTCGGTAGTGAAATCCCCTACCGTAAAGCGAATGGAACAATAGGCCTTCTCCACGGGAACGCCCATCGCCCGCAGCACATGAGAGGCCGCCAAGCTTCCGGAGGCACAGGCCGAGCCGGTAGATGCGTAGATTCCGTAAGCGTCCATGAGGATCAAAATCGCTTCGCCCTCGATATAGTTGAAAATCACATTCAGATTGCCCGGAAGTCGTCGATCCAGACCTCCGTTGATTTCGATTTCGTCAATTCTTTCCTTAAGTCCGTCAAGCAGACGGTCGCGGAGACGTTTCACACGCCGGGCGTGTTCCTCCAGCTGTTCCCCGGCAATCTGAGCCGCCTTTCCGAAAGCAGCCATACCGGCTACATTTTCCGTACCGGGACGCTTTTTGTTTTCCTGCGCTCCCCCAAACATCAGGTTGGAGAGGTTGATTCCTTTTCGAATATACAGTGCGCCAATGCCTTTCGGCGCGTAGATTTTATGCCCGGAAATCGACAGCAGGTCCACTCCTAATTTCTCCACGTCGATGGGAACATTGCCCAAAGCCTGTACCGCGTCGGTGTGAAACCAAACGCCGTGTTCCTTAGCAAGCTTGGCAATTTCTTCGATCGGCTGTATGCTGCCCACTTCGTTATTGGCAAACATGACACTGATGAGGATGGTCCTCGGGGTAATCGCTGCTTCCAGCTGAGACAAACTGATCTGCCCCTCCCGGTCCACATCCAGATAAGTAACTTCAAAGCCTTCCTTTTCCAGGAAAGCGCAGGTATGCAAAATCGCGTGATGCTCCACCTTTGTGGTAATGATGTGATTTCCCTTTTTCTTTCGTGCGCGCGTGGTTCCCACCAGCGCCCAATTATCAGCCTCCGTGCCGCAGGAAGTGAAATAAATTTCCTCCGGCTTGGCACCGATCAATTCTGCGATGCGGGTTCGAGCCAATAGAACCGCTTCTTTATTCTCGTAGCCGATTTTATATAAACTGGACGGATTTCCGTACTGCTGGCTGAAAAACGGAAGCATTTCGTCCAAGACTTCCTTCTTCACCGGCGTAGTCGCGGAGTAATCCATGTAAACTTCCCTCATTGCCGCAACTCCTTTCTTATTAGGTGCTTTTCAATACATCATAATTTTACCACACTTGAGGGGAATTAAACAATATAATTCCTATTTATTTAGTATGATTTCTTGCTTCCGATTTTATCCCTTTTTTAAAACCCATTTTCCAAACAGATTCCGCTTGAGCTTTGACAGCTCCTTTTGAGCTTCGGCGATCACTCCCGGATCTTTGGTATCCGCCAGCGCGTGCTGATAGCAGGCTGCCGCCAGATTGTAATCAGGCTTGGCACCGTCAGACTGGAGCCCGGCCTCACACAGCCGTCCGTAATCCAGATAGATAATCGCCCGGTAGCGGTTGCCGTAAGGAGAGGACTCGTCTTCCATCCGCGAGGTTTCCTTCTGATACGCCAAACGGATCAGATTTGCGCCTGCCTGCCGATTGGCTTTGGTACCGATGCCGTGATACACGCAGTGACCCAGCAGAACCCAGGCCAGCGCCCGCTCCTGTGACTCGCGGAGCAGACTGACCGCTTTTTCAGGGTCCTTTTCCACTCCTTCCCCGAAATACAAATGCTCGGCGTAGAAAAGCCGCCCGTTGGAGCTGCCCGCCTCCGCCGCTTTTCGGTAACACTCCGAGGCTTTCTGCTGATCCGCTTCGATCCCCTGTCCGTTCTCATATTGGTACCCTACGTCAAACCAGTAGCGGGGGTATCCGTTCTTCGCCGCGGCTTCGTACCATTTCAGAGACTCCACGTAATCTTTTTCTTGATACGCGTCCTCGGCCAGTTCTCCCTGCCAGCCCGGGTCTCCGCATTTGGCGGCCCATTCCTCCATCTCACGGACCTTTTGCGGCTCTGCCGGCAAGGCCTTGTTGCCGGAGTACAGCTGATATAGGTTGCCACAGGCACAGGTAAGCCCTGCCTTGACCGCTCGTTCCAGCCAGGGCTTGGCTTGTTTCTGAACGATGGCGTCGATTTCCTCCTCGGTCTTAGCCAAATCCCAGGGATTCTGATCATCGATGGTAAAGATATCCCACCAGAAATAAATATTGCTGATCATATACTGACAAAAGGGATGTCCTGCTTCCGCTTTCTCCAAGACCTCGTCCCGAGCCTTGCGCAGGGTGAGATGGGGCTGCTCGTCCGCCAGCTTTGCGGGTAGCTTTCCGCAGCGCTTTGCGGTGAGAATCGCGCAGCCGCTTCCTAACTCAATTCCCTTTTGAATCCACCGATCCGCTTCTTCGTCGCTTTCCGCAAGCCCGCTGTAGGACTGGATTCCCCATTGATGACCCATATAAGTTCGAGCTAAAAACGCACAGGCATCTCCGTCGCCATTCTCGGCCTCTTCCAACAGTAGCTTTTGTCCTTCCCGAATTTTCTCCGGATCGAATTGCATCCATACCAGACGGATTCCTTCTTCCGTACGATCTGAAAAAAACTGTCCCATGCGTTGTTATCCTCCTTGTTTCCCTTTCTCTCATTCACTGAAAAAAAGCGCGGCCCGGCGTTCGTTTCTGCCTTGGTCGCGCGTTCGCTTCTATTATAAGGTGGTGGGAGCATCCTCGTCAAGACGCATTTCGGATAGCTTGTAACTGTCTCCGCTGTATTTCAACACTAACTGGTAGTTGCCATCCTCCACGGCACTCCCCTCGGGGCTGTTCAGATACCAGCGAATGGAAGCATCATAGGTGAGATAGCTCATCATCTGAACCTTTTTTTCCAACTGGCGAAGCTCCATGGAATTGACTCTCTGAAAATCCGTAGGCTCCGAAGCGCGAAGCGTGTTCACATCTTGTGACAACAGCGGCTGTGTCTCCACCTTCGCCAGCAGCTCTTCCGCCTGTCCCTGATCCAGCTGTCCGAAATAAGCCTGCTGAAGAATGTTCGTTCTCTGGTCCAAAAGCTGTTTGACCAATCCTTCCTGATTTGCCGATCCGAATCCCGTAAACAAACAGGCCGTAATCACCAGCAGTCCCGGAATCACTAAAAACTTATAGTAGCGATACAAATGAAACCCCTCCTTTGGAAAGCCGCCAGTCAAGGCGCCCTTTCTTTTATTCGTATCTCCACTATAATGGAAGGACAGCGAGAAATATGTTCTTTCCCGCTGTCCCATTCCTGCTTTCGTTCTCTTTTTCTCCGCTTTCTTTTACAGAAATCGGCTCAATGTTTTCGTTCCGTGGATTCTTCTACATCAATCGATACTTCCACCTCTAACTCTTCCTCCGCCTTCGCTTCGTCTTCCACAAAGCGGATTTGAGATAGCTGGCTGATGACGTTCTCCCGGATCGCGGCCAGATATGCGGCTCGAAGCTCCTGCTGCTCCTCTTTTTCCGATCCGTTCAGCCCTTCCGTTTTGGATTTATGCGCCAGCTCATTGATGCGAGCAACCATTTCCTTAGTGATCATGTTTCATCCTCCGATTTTATTCTATTCTCGTATTATAGCGAAAGTCAACGAAGAATGCAAACGGATGGCAAAAGGAAGGAATCAGCCGACCTTGCGTTCCAGCCGAAGCTTGTCGGCAATGATGGCTATAAATTCGGAATTTGTGGGCTTTCCTTTATCGTTATGCACCGTGTAGCCGAACAGGTTGTTGATCGTCTCGATTTTACCGCGGTTCCACGCTACTTCTATGGCGTGGCGAATGGCCCGTTCCACCCTGCTGGGCGTGGTATTGTTCAGCTTGGCAATGGCCAGATACAATTCCTTGGTCACCGCTCCCAAAAGATCCATGTCTTCCACGACCATGGTGATCGCGTCGCGAAGATATTGATACCCTTTGATATGCGCGGGGACTCCCACTTCGTGAATGATATTGGTGATGTCCACCTCTAAATCGTTCTTGACCGGTTCTTCTCTGCTGATCACGGTGTTTCCCGCGCTGGATTTGCCATTGTTCTGCGTTCCGGCCGGTTCCAAGCCCGCCAGCTGATACATACGTTTGGCTAAAATGTTCAGATCGAAAGGCTTGACCACATAATACTCCGCACCCAGATTGATGGCTTTCTGAGTAATCGTTTCCTGGCCTACGGCGGAAAGCATCACGATCTTAGGCATTTTCTCAATGTCCATGCTGTTGAGCCGTTCCAGCACGCCTAATCCGTCTAAATATGGCATAATCATATCCAGAATCAAAATATCCGGTTTTTCTCTAAAAACCGCATCCACAGTCTGCATCCCGTCATGAACCGTGAAGGCAATCTCGATATTCTGCTGAGTTTCAAAGAAATCCGTCAGTATCTCACAGAAATCCTTGTTGTCATCGGCAATCCCCACTCTAATTTTTGTCATTTGTTCTCCCCCTTGATTTTTTTAACCCTTTTTCTGCTTTATTCTTCCTTGTCACTCATATTTCACAATAGTATTTTAGAAAACTTTGGAAGAACTTCCAACCTTAAATTCCATATTTTATCAGTCAAATGGCGCGCTTATTCGACACGGTTCGACAAATCGGGGCGTTATTTTGATTCTTGAAGCATCCATTCGATGAAAATTCCGTAACCGCGCTGGGGATCATTTACAAATACGTGAGTCACCGCGCCAATGATCTTTCCATTTTGAATAATGGGACTTCCGCTCATCCCTTGAACGATGCCTCCGCTTTTTTTCAATAGCCGGGGGTCGGTCACTCGAATCACCAGGCTTTTGGTGTCCGGTTTTGATTGATGATTGATCTTTTCGATCTTCACTTCGTATTTTTCG
>CAUHLX010000166.1 GCA_959606705.1 uncultured Bacillota bacterium
ACTTACAGATAACCGTTCATGGAAAGGTGCTGAATCATTTCTCTCACCGCCCCTTCCTTGTGATCCGAGAGCAGTCCGTAGGTGGTCTGGTGATCCAGCCCCAGGCGCAGCACCCGCTCCGCCCTGCTGCCTCGAAGCACGTCCACGATCAGCTTGACGCCGTAGCGCTGTCCCGTTCGTTTCACGCAGGAAAGAATTTTCTGCGCTTCGATGGTGATATCCGTTTCTTCAAAATTGCGCAGGCAGTTGCCGCAGTTGCCGCAATAAGAGTCCGACGCCTCTCCGAAGTATTTCAAAATGTAAGCGCGCAGGCAGTCGCGGGTGTGGCAGTAAAAGGTCATGGCCTTCAAGCGCTGACGGTCCCGTTCCCGAATCAGCTCCCGCGTCTCTTCGTCCAAATCGTCGTTTTCCCCCGCCCGGTCGATGAGAAACTGGTTGGTGATCACATCCTGTCCGCCATACAGCAAAATGCAGGACGCCGGCTCGCCGTCACGTCCCGCTCTGCCCGCTTCCTGATAATAGCTCTCGATGTTTTTGGGCATGTTGTAATGAACCACAAAGGACACGTTGGATTTGTCGATTCCCATCCCAAAAGCGTTGGTGGCCACCATCACCGTCCGCCGATCGTACAGAAAATCCTCCTGCGCCCGGGAGCGCTCTTCCTCATCCAAACCCGCGTGATAACGAGCCGCCCGGTAACCCTGCACGCAGAGAAATTCACAGACCTCCTCCACGTTCTTCCTCGTGGAGCAGTACACGATCCCGCTTTCCTCCGTATGCTCCGCCAGAATCCGCAGAAGCGCGTCCTTCTTATCCGACGGGTGCCGTACCTCAAAGTATAAATTTTTGCGGTCGAAGCCCGTGAGAATCCGCAAAGGCTCTCGCAACTCCAAAAGGCGGACGATATCCTCGCCCACCTCCTTGGTTGCCGTCGCCGTAAAGGCGCTGACCACGGGACGTTTCTTCTGTTCTCCGGTTTCCCGATCCACCGACAGCCGAGCCGCAAATTCCGCAATTTCCAGATAGCTGGGGCGAAAGTCCTGGCCCCACTGCGAAACGCAGTGAGCCTCGTCCACCGTGAGCATGGAGATCTCCGCATGCTCCGCAAAATCCGAAAATCCCTCCGTCGCCAGGCGTTCCGGTGCCACATAGATGATCTTGTAACGGCCCTCCCTGGCCCGGGCCAGGGTCCTCCCGTATTGAGCCGCCGTCAGAGAGCTGTTGATATAGGCCGCGGGCACCCCGGCCAGAATCAGGGCTTCCACCTGATCCTTCATCAGCGAAATCAGCGGAGAAATCACCAGCGTAATCCCCGGCAGAAGCAGGGCGGGAACTTGGTAGCAAAGAGACTTCCCCGCTCCCGTAGGCATGATGCCCAGCACGTCCCGGCCCTCTAAAATTCCGTCGATCAGCGTCTCCTGCCCCTCCCGGAAGGTGTCGTATCCAAAATATTGTCTCAGTACTTCGTATTTGTCCATGCTTCCCCTATCACAAGTATCAAAGTCTACAGCGCCGCCAAGGCCTTAAACAGTTCCACCGCCCGTTCGATGTGCTCGTCCGGAAAATCGAATTCCCCGGAATGAACCGGCGGATAATCTTCTCCGTTTCCCATATTGAACATGGCTCCTTTGGTCCTCTTCGTATAGTATCCGAAGTCCTCCGAACCCCGCAGCGGTTCCGCCATCTCCCGCACCGGAACTCCCAGCTGTCGGCAGACCGCCTCCACCTTCTCAACGCTTTCGGCATGGTTGGCTGTCTCCGGGAAAACGTCACAGTATTCGAATCCGTACTCCAGGCCATACTCCCCGGCCTGTTCCTCGGTAATGCGTTCCAGGTCGGCCTGCAGGCGGTCCATCTCCTCCTCGTACTGCGCGCGGATGGTCAGCAGCAGATCCCCCCGGTGCGCCGAAACGCCAAAGGCCCGCTCTCCCAAATCGATCTGAATCACCGTGCAGAGGATCAAACCTTTGTGCTGCGACGGATCGATGAGCCCGGGAATGGCATCCACCAGCTTGGCGATGGCAAACGCCGGATTTTTCCCCAGCTCCGGAGTGCTGGCGTGCGCCGGCGCCCCTTTCAAATGAATGGTCATGCCCTTGGACGCGCAGTTCATGGTGCCGCTCCGCAGGCTTACCGTCCCTTTGGGAAGCCCCGACATGTTGTGGTAAGCGAATATTTCTTCGATGTTCTTTTCATCGATCAGCTCCGCGCAGACCATGGCGCCGTCTCCCGTCTCTTCCGCGTGCTGGAAGATGAAATAAATATTTTTGTCGGCCCCGATGCGGTCGATCTCCAGAGCCAGGGCGGCCAGCGTGGCGCTGTGTCCGTCATGTCCGCATTTATGAGCGATCCCCGGGAATTGGGATCGATAGGAAAACGTACCGATTTCATCCACGGGAATCGCGTCAAAATCCGCTCGGTAAGCGATGCTGGGCTTTCCTTCTCCCGCCAAATAGGCCGCATAGAACCAAGCCCCTCGGTCCACGACCTCCAGCTTGGTGTGCTCCTTTAAAAAATCCATCAAATGCTGTTTTGTCCAGCGTTCCTGATTGGAAAGCTCCGGGTGATGATGGAGCTCGTGCCGCAGCTCCACTGCCAGCTTTAAATTATTTTGGTCCATGTGATCCACTCCCTTTCTTATCTTTTTACTTTATCATATTTATGCCGCCGGTGACACTCCGTATTTCATTCCCGAGAAAAAAAGAAGCGCTCAGCATGGTTTTTCCAAATTGGTCTCCTTTAAAATATAAAGGGGGCGATGCTTGGATTCCATGTAATTTTTCGAGAGATACTGCCCCACCACTCCGGTAAAAAACAATTGGATTCCTCCGGAAAACAGCAGGATGCACACCAGCGTGGTCCAGCCGTCGGTAGGATTTCCAAACAGCAGCGTTTTCCCCGCCACATACAGTCCCATCAGACAGGCAAACACACAGAATCCCATGCCGCACACCGAAGCCAGGGTCAAAGGAATGGAGGAAAAAGACATGATGCCATCCGCCGCGTAGCGGAGCAGCTTCCAAAAGGACCATTTACTGCGGCCCGCCGCCCGTTCCTGATTGTGATAAGGAAGCCAGCGGGTCTCAAAGCCCACAAACTGAAACAGCCCCTTGGAATAACGGTTGTATTCTTTCATGGAAACCACCGCCTCCGCCATCCGCCGGGACATCATCCGGTAATCCCCCTGCCCGTCCTTCATGGGCACCTCCGCCAGACGGTCGATCACCTTGTAAAACAGTCCCGAGAGCAAATTGCGAACCCGGCCCTCCCCTTCCCGATCCTCACGCATGGCCCCGGCGCAGTCCACCGGCTCCGTCTTGAGAATTCGATACATCTGCGGCAGAAGCTCCGGCGGGTGCTGAAGGTCCGCGTCCATGATCACCGCGTAATCTCCGTGAAATTCCCTCAGCCCCGCGTACATCGCCGCCTCCTTGCCAAAATTTCTGGAAAACGACAGATAACGTACCCTCGACTCCACCTGAGCCATCATTTTAAGGATCGCCAGAGTCTGATCCTGGCTCCCGTCGTCCACAAACAGCAGTTCATATTCCACCGGCTCCATCTCCGACAGCACCTGCCGTACTCTCTCATAAAACAGCGGCAGCGCTTCTTCCTCATTGAAGCAAGGGACAATCACACTGATCCGATCCACCTTAACGCACCTCCCCGATGGCGGCGGCATCCTTCCCCGCCGCCGTTTGAAAGACGAACCACTTGCTGAACACATAGTTGGAAACGACCACCAAAACCGCTCCGGCCGCCTTTGACCAAAACGCATTCCAGCCCAGAAAATCGATGAGCACCAGCAGCAGGCCCATTTCCAGAAGCAGGGAGAGAACCCGACTCTGCACGAATCGCAGAACCTCGCCCAGCCGTTTCCGACCAAAGGCGCGCGTTTCACAGTCTGCCGGGTGAAACACATACCTTCGATTGGTCCCATAGGCAAACGCCACCGCACAGCCCCAGGCCACCAGATTGGCCGCCTTCCACGGCACTCCCAGCCAACCGAGGAGGCCTTGAAACACCGCCCAATTCACCCCGGTGGTCAGGACGCCGAAGAACAGATAAGCCCCCAGCTCCCGCCTCTTTTTCAGACCAGGAAGCATCCGGAGCAAAGCCATCCCCATTCCGGCCACCGTCATGGCCAGCCCCGCCCGCTTTCCGGGGGCTCGGTATTCGATGGCAATTTCGTGAGTCCCCTCCTGAATGGGAAACCCTACGAAGGCGGTGTTGACCCGCTCATACTCCTGAGTCTTCCCGTCCACCCACACCTGAAAGCCCCGGTCATAGGGCAGCGAGGTGGCGAAATATCCGTCCTCCCGCACCTGAATTTCTCCGAAAATTTTTCGGTCCGTAAGGCGGTCCATATCCACCAGAAACGGATCACCGGCCGCCGCCGCCTCTTTCAACTTTTCCATATCCATCCCCTCACACTCCCAATCCGTAAGCTCGTACCTCCCTTTTCCAAACTCAAATTTCAATTCCGCCGGCGCGTTCAGCACATAAGTAAACCGCTGATTGCCGTTGGGATAGGGCGCCTGGCTTCCCGACAGCTTGTTCTTGATTCCGTTGACGGTCACCTTGATGTCTCCCCTTCCCTTCGGGTTCTTATTGGTTACCGAAAACCGCAGGACCAGAATTTGGTTCGCCGCCCGCGGTGTCAGCTTCACCGTTTTTCGTTCCGTTTGGTTCGCCTCCACCCGATACACCGGTGTTCTTCCATCCTCCGTTTGGGAAAACAAGGCTTCCTCCGTCAAGTCAAACGGTTCAAACCAACGGTCATCGGTTTTTCCGCGCTCCTCCTTCCCATCCGGCTCTCTTTCTACCACAATCCCCCCGAACAACAAGGAAAGATTCTCCGGAAACCCCACCTGTTCAAACTCTTGTTGGCCGGTCAGGCGTCCGCTGGCCCATCCCAGCGGCATGGCCAGCGGATTCTCCTCCGTTCGCCCGCCTTCCCGGATCAAATACTTCACTCCCATGTACGCTTGAAGAAAGGGATTCTCTTGAGTCGCGCAGATACTGCGGTTTCTGGCCGGCATCGCACTGCCGCAGACCTCGTAGAAAAAATGGTTGTAGCCGCTGTTGGCAACCGAAGAGTAGACCGAGGTTCGGAATCCGCCATACGTTTGATTCGCCCCGTTTACCCGCTGGGAAAGATCGTCCGTCCTCCACCAGCCGGAATCCGCTTTCCGCCGTTCCGCCACCGCCTCACGCTTCTCCGCCGTCTCCAATTCGGCCAGCTTGTCCCGGCTCACCCACTGCTCCTGCCGATTTACCGCCAAGCAGTTCAAGATCGCCCCCGCCATTACCGCCGTGAAGAGCAGCCAGATCGTTCCCCGGCGGAGCCATCGGAGGCTTCCCGTTCCAAACGCCGCCGCCCAGTCCTCCATGCGTTCTCCCAGATCTGCGATCAGCAGCGCGTAAAGAGGAAGGAAGGGAATCAGAGCCTTTCCCCGAAGGTATAGCGTCCCGTTGAGCAGATAAACGAAGAGCGGAAACACCAGCGGCAGAAGCAGGGCGGCGGCCAAAATCCGCCTGCTCCGCCGCTTGGACCACAGACCCAAAAGCACGGCTGCCAGACCGATTCCCGTCAAGCCCACCGAATACGCCCCGTACAGCAGCCATTCGGCGGAAAATCCCGGCCGCAGCAGAGAAATCAGCAGCTCCGTCCACGTCGCTCCGTCGCCACCCCCTTCCAAGCCTCTCCCCCCTTGAAGCAGCGCCAGACCCGTTGGCAGCAGCAGGCCCCCCGCCAGCAGCACCGCCGTCACGGCACAGCCGGCCACTCTCGCAAAGCCGGAAACGCCGTGTGAAAAACCGCGTGAAAAACACCGTTCCCGGGTAAGCCCCGCCAGCACAAAATCCCTTTCCCGAATGCCAGCGTACAGCAACAGGACCGCCAGACAGCCCACGCTGTAAAAATAACTGGTCAAAAGACAGCCCAAGGCTCCGGCACAGATCGCCGCCTCCCAGCGGCGCTTTCCCGTGACAAAGAGCTTGTCCACCCCAATCAGCGCGACCAATAGAAAAGGGAAGTAGTTCACGAACATCACCTGCCGATGAGCGTGAAACATCAGCGGAGCGGCACAGACAAAACAGACGGAGGACAGCAGCGTCACCTTTCCGGAAAACCCCATTCCTCTCAGCCACACGGGAAACAGAACCCCGCAAGCCAACAGACCGGCCGCCGAAACCACGATCAAATAGTCGGTCATCCCCACGCCAGGCAATAGGTAAGATGGCAGGATCAGCGGATTGTACAGTCCGTAGTAAGAAAATTGATAGATATTCTGGCCGCCCCCCAGTCCCATGGCAAAGTCCGGCGCCAGCGATCCGCTTTCATAGAACAGTTGACGAAAATATTCCGGAAACACGCTGTGCTGATTGATCCAGTCGGTCATGGAGCCGAACAGCATTCCGTCCGGCGTGCTGATCCACATCATGACGGCCAGCAGTGCCGCCGGCGCCAGACAAAGACA
>CAUHLX010000167.1 GCA_959606705.1 uncultured Bacillota bacterium
ACTGACTAATTACAACGACGGCATCGCCCATTTCAACAGCGCCTATATCGAAGCGGTAATCAGCGTCTTCACCATTTTTGCCTGTGTGAATTTCACTCATTATTACGACATTTTTCAGGGGAAGTGGAAACGCTTCCTCCGAGATGCGGAGCTGCGGGTCTTCCTGGCGATTTTAGCGGTGGCCGGACTGATCGTCGCGCTGAATCTGTATACCACCGGCACCTGCGACAGCGTTCTGCAGTCCGTCCGTGACGGTTACTTTCAAGTGACGGCCTTCATCACCACCACCGGTCACTCCACCGCGGATTACAACCTGTGGCCGACCACCAGCCGGATCATCCTCTTCATCCTCATGTTTATCGGAGGCTGTTCGGCCTCCACCGGCGGTTCCATCAAGGTGATCCGCATCATGGTCATGTTTAAAATGATCCGGCGGGGTTTTTACCGCAAGCTTCACCCCCGGGCTGTCATTCCCATTAAGCTTCACGGAGAAGCCATTCCCACCACCATGGTCACCCATATGACCGCTTTCATCATCGCCTATCTCACCACGATGGTGTTCAGCGCCGTGGTGCTTTCGTTTCAGGACTTGGACTGGATGTCCTCTCTGAGCACCTCCGCTTCGATCCTGGGAAACATCGGAGTAGGTTTTGGATCGGTGGTGGGCTCCTCCGGCTGTTTCGCCGCTTTTGAAGGCTGGGCCAAGCTCTATCTGTGCGGCCTGATGATGGCCGGACGTTTGGAAGTATTCACCATCCTGCTGATGCTGGCTCCCTCCTTCTGGAATCCGGACAAATAAAGCAAAAGAGCAAGGATAAAAACGCTTCCCTTCACGCAGAATAATCGGGAAAGGAGCGAGATGCCATGAAAGTAAAAGATTTGATGTGTACTTCCGTAACCTGGGTCCGTCCCAACACCACCGTTACGCAGATTGCCAGACAGATGAAACAGGAAAACGTAGGCGCCGTCCCCGTCTGCTCCGACCGGGGCGAGCCGCTGGGGATCGTTACGGACCGCGATATCGTCCTTCGGGTCCTGCCGGAAGGGAGCGCTGAGAAAACAGCCCAGGATGTCATGACCAGAAACCTGATCTACGCCCATCCGGAAATGAACATTCACGAAGCCGCTCTCCTGTTTGCCCGCTATCAGGTGCGGCGCCTCCCCGTGGTGGAGGCCGGGAGAATGGTGGGAATCCTCTCTCTCGGAGATCTGGCGAAAAAAACGCTGTATATCGACGAAGCCGGGGACGCACTCTGTGCCATCTCCAAACCCAGCCGCCTCAACTAGATAAAAGGGAATGACGGAGGGCCGCAAAAATAATATTTTTGCGGCCCTCTCTCTATTGTTCCAATCACAGCTGTCCATGGGGTCCCCGCAATCCACGTCATGGCTAAAAAACGATAAAATTGATCTCCCTCGCCGCCACGTCCACGGATTCCACCAGGATCTCCACTTTGTCTCCCAAGGCGAAGATTCGATGATGCCGTCTGCCGATCAAACGGTATTTATCCGGTTCGTATTCGTAAAAATCATCATTCAAAGAGGCTGCGCGCACCAGGCCCTCGATGGTGTTTTCGATCTCCACGAAAAATCCGAAGCCCGCCACGCCGCTGATCACTCCGGTGTGCCGTTCCCCCACGTGATAGGTCATATACTCGGCCATTTTCAGCTTTTCCACTTCCCGTTCCAGCTCTTGAGCCACGCGTTCCGCCGCGGAGGACACAGCCGAAGCCTCCTCCGTCCGTTTTTTCAGATAAGCGGTTCGGCGCCGGTCCAGCTTCCCGTTTAAAACCTCTTTGATGATTCGATGGATCATCAGGTCGGGATAGCGGCGGATGGGCGAGGTGAAATGACAGTAATATTTGACTCCCAGTCCGAAGTGTCCCTGGCATTCCGTTCCGTAAAACGCTTTTTTCATGGAGCGCAGCAGGACGGTATTGATGACATGTTCCTCCGGCTTTCCCGAAACCGCCTCGATGATTTCCGCCAGCGCCCGGGGATGGATGTTCTCCGCGTTCCCTTTCAGCCGCAGTCCGAAGCCCTGTAAGAACCGGGAAAATTCCTCGATCTTCTCCACCGCCGGCTTTTCATGAATGCGATAGACAAAGGGAATCTCCATCCAGTAAAAATGCTCGGCCACCGTTTCGTTGGCCGCCAGCATGAACTCCTCGATCATCCGATTCGCCACCCGCCGCTGGGCCGTTTCCACGGAAATAGGGATTCCCTCCTCGTTCAAAGTGATATGAGCTTCGTCGAAGTCAAAATCCAGACTTCCCCGCGCCTCCCTTTTTCCCCGCAGAAGCGCCGCCAGACGTTCCATCTCGTGCAAATCGTCAAGGATCCCTTCGTAACGCTCCGTTTGAACCGGGTCTCCATGCTCCAGCAGATCGGATACCTCGTCGTATACCAGCCGGAAATCCGAATGGATTACACTTTCATAAATGTCGTGATCCACGATATTTCCTTGGGCGTCGATCTTCATGTCCACGGAAAGAGTCAGCCGATCCACATCAGGATTTAAACTGCAGCTTCCGTTGGAAAGCACCTCGGGAAGCATGGGAATCACCTGATCGACCAAATAGACACTGCAGCCCCGCTTCATCGCTTCTTGATCCAGGAATCCGTCTTCCGACACATAATGGCTCACATCGGCGATATGGACCCCTAAGAGAAAGCTTCCGTCGTCGGTCCGTTGAATGGAAACCGCGTCATCGAAGTCCTTGGCGTCGGCCCCATCGATGGTAAACACCGTTCTCTCCCGCAAGTCCCGGCGGCCGCGCAGCTCCTCCCCAACAAACGGTTCGTCTAGATCCGCCGCCTTCTTCGCTTCCGCCTCCGCCTCCGGCGGATATTCCTGAGTCAGGTGATATTGACGAATGATCGCCTTGATATCCCCTCCGGTCTCATCTCGGCGGCTGATGATTTCGGTGATCATCCCCTCCGCGTTTCGTTCCACGCTCCGACCGCTGTCGCGGCCACGCCCGAAGCGGCTCTGCGACCCCCGGCCTCCCGTGCCTTTCCGGTGATGGTCCGCGGTTGGTCCGCTTTCCGGCCAGACGGTGATCCGCACGACTACCTTGTCACCGGTCTGCGCGTCCCGGCAGTTCGCTTCCCGCACGAAGATATCCTCCGTCAGCCTGCGGTCCTCCGGGATGACAAATCCGAAACGCTTCTGGCGAGAAAATGTTCCCACCACTTCCGTGCAGCCGCGTTTAAGAATCCGTTCGATCCGTCCCTCGCTGCTCCGCCGGGTCTCTTCCGCTCCCATTACTCTCGCCGCCACCAGATCCCCATTCATCGCCGAACCCATGGCCCCCGGAGGAATGAAAAGATCCTCCTGCTCCGTTTCCCCTCTGGGAATGACGAATCCGAACCCTTTTTTATGCTTGGAAAAAGTACCCACCACCAGTCCTTGCGCTTTCGGCAGCACATACTTCCCTTTTTTCGTCAGGAATATCTCCCCGTCCTCGGTCATCTGGTCCAGCAGACTGATAAACAGCCCCGCGTCCTTTCCTCCGTATCCGAAATATCCGGTGAGCTCCACATCGGTAAACGGCTGATAGTCTTTGGAGTCCATCCGCTCCAGCAATTCTTCCCGCATGAAGTCCTGCCGAGCTTGTTCCGTTTCCGTTCGTTTTTTCTCTTTCTCTTCCATGGTTTCCGCCCTCAAATCCTTCTCTTTCCTTCTAATCCTCATTTTTCAATTTTAGTATAACAGCTTTTGATCCGCAGAAAAAGTAAAATGATTGTGAAAAAGAAAAATGCACACCGGATCCACTCCGGCCTGCATTCTCCTTTGCTCTTATGAGAGTATTGCGCTGGACTAATGAGCTGCGTTGTTGACGTTGTTGTTCACGCCGCCGCCCGTTACCGCGTCCATAATATCATCGCCCACGTTTTTCAGATCATCCGCCGCGTCCTTTACGCCGTTGGTTCCGTTGTTGACGGTCCCATTGTCGTTGCCGTTGGTGCCATTGGTTCCGTTCTCCATGGTCCCGTTGTTGGCTCCGTTGGTGTTAGGAACATCGTTGGCCTTGTTTCCGGAACAACCGGCAAAGGCAAGCATGGTCAAAATCATCAAAAGGGCTAAAATCACTCTCGACTTTTTCATTTTACTTCATCTCCTCTCTTTTCTCACAGGTATTATTTGCGCAATGTCGCTTTTTTACACACGAAAAAAAAGGAAGAGCAAAAAGTCTTCCTTTTCAGGTGATTTTAACCCCAATATAAAATTTATTTTTAAAAAAACAACTTTATCTGTTGAAAATACGGTTCGAAAAAGCGTCTTCCAGCGCACTCTGAACCGTTCCCGATTGAGCGGCGTCACCGATGACCACCAGTTTCACGCCGTCTGTCCCCTCCAGCTGCCGCATCATTTCCGCCCCCCTCGGAGAAGATCCGACGGCCAAGACGATGGTGTCGGCCGGGATTCGCTGAAGCTCCGCCGAATCCGCGCCGCTCTTTTGCTCCACCTCGATCTCGCCTTCCGAAATTCGTTTCACCGCCGCGCCGGTGCGGATTTCCACACCCGCCCGCTTCAGCTCCTTCAATACGATGTGACGGAGACTGCCCAGATCCCGGCCCACCTTGTCCGCCATTTCCACCACGCAGACCCCGCTGGCCGCCGTGATCCACGGTCGAAGCTCCGGCTGGGCGAACTGATCCAGGAAATCCAGGCTCCGACCTTTCGGCTGATCCAGACGAGCCAGGTACAGCGCGGTTTCCAGCCCCACCGCTCCGCCGCCGATCACACAGACTCTACCGGTGAGAAGCTGCCGATTCTCCTCATCTTCACGCGCCAGCAGCGCCTGCGCCGTGATGACGTTTTGTCCCTGGACTCCCGGAATCGAAGGAACGGTGGGAGTTCCGCCCACCGCCAGAATCACCAGCTCCGGACGTTCCTCTTCGATCAGCGTACGATTCACCGCCGTTCCCAAACGCACTTCCACGCCGGCGTCCTCCACTTCCCGGGCCATCGCCGTGATGTTGTCCCAGATCGCCTCCTTATTCGGGGCCTTGCCCGCCACCCAAAGCGCTCCGCCCAACCGCTGGGCGGCTTCGCACAAAATCACCCGCGCACCCAGCGCCGCGGCCTGTTTGGCCGCCTCCATTCCGGCAGGACCGCCCCCGGCCACCAGAACCTTTTTGCTCTTTTGAGACGGATCGCTCCCGGCGAAAGGCGGATCCATTTCCTTTTCGGCCCGGACGCCGCCTTCCCCCATGGTTTCAAATCGCCGAATCCGAGGATTGAACACGCAGGATACCGTCTGCTGTTTCAGAACCCGATCGATGCAGCCCTTGTTGCAGCCGATGCAGCGGCGGTGCGGCCGTCCTTCCAAAACATGCGCCGCAAATTCCGCGTCCGCCAAAAAAGCCCGCGCACACCCTACCAGGTCTCCGTAGCCGCCTTCCAGAACCGCCTCCGCCGCTTCTCTGCGATTGATCCGATTGCAGGCGATCACCGGAACGGAAACCGTCCGTTTGATCTCTCTGGCCAGATAGGCGAAGCCGCCCTCCGGTACCTGCATGGTAATCTGAGGGATCGGTGATTCGTGCCAGCCTCCGGTCACGTCGATTCCGTCCAGGAAGGGCTCCGCTTTCCGCAGAAAGCGCTTCATTTCCTCAATCCCGTAGCCACCCAGCATGTCTGCGGACGAGATGCGGATGGTCACCGGATAGTCCGGTCCGACCGCGGTTCTTACCGCCTCCGCCACCTCCAGAGGAAAACGAAACCGCTTCTCTTCACTGCCGCCGTAAAGATCCTCCCGCTGATTGGTCAGAGGAGAAAGAAACTGTGACAGGAGGTACCCGGCGCTGCAGCTGATTTCCACACCGTGGACCCCGGCGTCCCGGCAGACCGCCGCCGCTTTCGCGAAGTCCTTCACCGTTTCGGTGATTTCTTCCGTGGAAAGAACGCGGGGGACTTGTCTGTAAATGGGAGACGGCACCTGGGAGGGTGCCACCGGGACAGCCTGTGGATCCTTCATTTCACCCAAACGGCCGTTTCGTCCCGCGTGGAACAGCTGAATGAACAGACAAGCCCCTTCCGCTTCCACCCGTTTGGCCATCGTGCGGATGACCTCCGCGGTTTCCTGAGAAATCATCGTCATATTTCCGCTGGTGCCCTCCGGATTGACCCCCATGACGGCAGTCACCGCCGCCGCTCCGCCTCTGGCCCGCTCCGCCAGGAATTCCGTCTCCCCTTCCGGTGCAAAGCCCGTGTGAATCGCGGTCATCACGATCCGACTGCGAAGTGTCAATCGATTGAGCTTTATGGGCTGATTCAGCAGATCTCCTGTCCTTCGTTCTCCCTGTTTCATTTTATCGTCTCCCTTTCCTTATCAATCAGTATCGGTCCCAGGCTGCCGCCCTTCCGTCGGAGGCCGCTTTTCCCGCGATCGAAAAGGAGCCGTCCCAGATGAAACGGCCCTTTTC